>DASYWL010000243.1:0-3640 GCA_035936055.1 Thermomicrobiales bacterium | reverse complement strand
CCGCTCTTCCTGCACCGGGGGATCGGTGGGCGATGTGCCTGTGGCGGTTGTCCCGTCTTGACTCCCCGTTCACTGGCTACATCATCGCGCGGGCGGCATCACAACGGCGACACAGACTCGGCACCCATCGTATCAAAAACGTGACAACCCGCACGCTACGTATGCGGACGGGGACGGGGCGGCTGCCGACGTTCAGTAACTCAGCCAAGCAGCGCTACTCGTTGAAGATGGCGTCGCGCAGGTCACGCACGGCGTCTTCGCCAGCTCCGCCGCTGAAGGTACCACCGTCCAAAATGACAACGAGATCGCCGCCCTCGCCCCCGTTGACAATGCCGCCCTGTACGAGCTCCACGACATCGTCGCCCTCACCGCCCAGGAAAACATCGCCCCCATCGAGAGACCCGAGGACATTGCTGCCGTCGCAGCCGCAGATCAGATCGTCGTCGTCGATCACAATATTGTTCAGATCGTCGTCACGATCGCTGGCGGTGATGATGTTGTAGTCGTCCAGGTCTTGATCCCGGCATCGACGGCGATCTGCTCGCAGCGCGCGACTTCGTCGCCAATAGGCAGATCCTCGGCGCCGTCATCGGCGTTGTCCGCTTCGAGCCTCAGATCGCAGATGACGTCGATGGCTCCCTCGTCCAGGACGAGGTGCCAAGCCCCTGTCACCTGGCAGTTCCTGGCGGATCCCTGCGCCGACCCGGCGAGGGGTGTGAGCACCGCGAACCCTGGAGAGAACGCCAGCAGCAGAATCAGCGCGAAGCGTCGGAGTACCGTCGTTGTCACCAGCGTGATTTATCCTCCGTTCCGGTATGCAATTCTCCTGATTGTTCTCGTCCTTGCTCAAGACGACTGCCCAGCATGTTTCGGTCCAGCGGGTCTGAACACAGGTTCCACCCCGAATCGAATTGCAGGCACGCTGGCGCACCTCCATTCGACGGTTGTGCCGTCCCCGATCCTCGTCTATGCTCACTGCCATGAGCAAGATCCACTTCTACGAGCCAGCCACCGGCCACGGCCTGCCACATGACCCGTTCAAGGCGATCGTCGCCCCTCGCCCGATCGGGTGGGTTTCGACGCTGAGCACCGACGGGGTTCTCAACCTCGCGCCCTACAGTTTCTTCAATGCGGTGAGTGCCACGCCGCCGATCATCGCCTTCTCGTCGAGCGGCCGCAAGGACAGTCTCGTCAACGTCGAGGCGACCGGCGAGTTCATCTGGAACATGGCCACTCGCGCTTTGGCGGAGGAGATGAACGCCTCGTCGGCACGCGTGCCGCCAGAGGTCGACGAGTTCACACTCGCCGGGCTCGAAACCGCGCCCAGCCGCCTCGTTGCGTCGCCCCGCGTGGCCGCCAGCCCGGCGTCACTGGAGTGCCGCCTGCTGCAGATCGTCGAGCTGCACGACCTCGACGGCCAGCCGGTCGGCTCGAGCGTGGTGCTCGGCCAGGTCGTCGGCGTCCACATCGACCGCACATTTCTTCGGCACGGCCTGTTCGATACCGGTGCCGCGCGCCCGATTATGCGCGCCGGGTATCGCGACGCCTACGTCGAGGCGACTCCGGAGACGATGTTCAAGATGATGCGGCCGGACCCGCAGGATTAACCGGCGAATCTGGTCCGCGCGCCGGCGGTCGGTACTCTCGCCCTCCCCCAGGGCGCCGTGCCTGCCGTCCTCAACCACCGCCCACCATTAACGAGAACGACCAGGGCTTGAAGGCATGCAGATCGGTGATTGTGCTGTGCTGGCACCCCCTATGCGACCACGTCCCAAGAGCGGCGCCGGGGCATGGCTCCCCTGCGCTAACGATAGCCAATGCGTTGCAGGGAGGATAGGGTCTTGGAGTATCAGCGATCCCGCCGCATCCGCGTTACCCCGGACAGCGTCTTCGCCTTCGTCACCGACGTCAGCAACCTTCCGACATATGTCCCAACGGTCCAGTCCGTCGAGACCCTGACGGACGGTCGTATCCGGGTGCACGGCAACACCGGAGGCACCTCCTTTGAGGCGGATCTTTGGACCCACGTCGACCACAACCAGCGCGGCATTGAGTGGGGCACCGACGAGCGCGATCGCCATGGCTGGATGACGGTCACTGCTGCGGATGACGATGCGGACATGACAGAGGTGGTCGCCCATGTGTCGTGGCCCCCGCACGTGAACCAGGACGCCGCTCCGCTGGCGGGTGAGCGCGCCGAGGAGCCGGACCCGATCGAGGACGCTCTGGAGGCGGCGCTCGATTCGCTGCGCAACATTCTCGAAGGGACTGGCGGCAAGGAACGGCCTGAAAGCGTCTCCTGACCTCGCGTACGGCAGGGCCGAGTCTGTCCGCCGGGACGTCGCCAGCATCTGGACACGCGAGCCTCTTTGGCCATCCGGTCCGACGAGCAGCTTTACGTCGCACATAACTCTTGGTACTGTTGGATCAGGTCTGGCACCGAGAGAGCATGCGGACGCACCATGTCAGCGTCCGTGTCCGCGCGTCGTCGTACGACAAGGAGGTATCGATGAATCGCTCGTTTCTCCCGTCAAGACTCACCCTCACGCGCCGTGGCGCGCTGGCCCGTCTCGGTGCCGGTGGCATCGCAGTTGGCCTCGCCACCCGCGCCCATCTCTCCCTCGCGCAGGAGAGCACTCCGCCGGTCTCACCAGGCAACATCCCGCCAGAGCTCCAATCTTGGGTAGACGGCTGGGAGGCCACCAACGCCGAGCAGATCGCGTCGACCTACGCTGAGGATGCCGTGGTCGAGGTGGTGCCCTTCGGCACCGTGCTGCGTGGACGCGAGGCGATCGAGCAGTATTATGCGGCTTACTTCGGCGCGTTCGACGCGCCGAGCGCGAGGATCACCGGGCTCTTCACCGCAGGCGACCAGGCAGCCGCAGAGTGGACCTTCCAGGGCGGATACGAGGGTCAGCTACCCGGCCTTCCGCCGGGCGAAGGGCAGCAGGTTTCGTTGCGCGGCGTCAATGTCATGGAGGTGAGCGACGGCCAGATCGTGGTCGAGCGCATCTACACCGACCTCTCGGGGCTGCTTGCCCAGCTTGGTATCGAAGGGGCGATCCCCGGCACACCCGCCGCAACGCCCACCGGGTAGCAGCGGCACGATGGGTGGCCAACATCCAGCCCCGCAATCGGCCGATCCAGCCAGCATCAAGCCCCCCGGACCGTAGTCCGGGGGTCTTGCCACACTCACCACCTGCCGTCCTGGGCCGGCGCTCGACCATGACCCGATACCGCTGGGCTACTCGAATACTTCGGTGATCGCGAAGCCGAAGAAGACCACGGCGACGCAGACCACGAGCAGCAGGACGACGACGGCAACGATGCCGATCACCACGCAGCCGCCCATTTCCTCGAAGATATCCATGCCTCATCCCTGCCTTCATACCTGCAACACAGGCAAGTCCTGATGGTACCTGAAACATGCGTGATCGGCATGCAAGTGTGGCAGGTCACTGGGTGTTCCTCGGCGGAGGACCATGACCTCGAGGACATCGCCTGCAAAAAGTCGCAGAATGCTCGCATCACCGTTCACGATGATGAATGCAGCGAGCGCTCGCAGAGGGTGCTGATCAGCACATCTGGTTGGGCAGGCGAACGGTGAAGGTGCTGCCGCGGCCCTCCTCGCTCTCGACCG
>DASYWL010000242.1:0-5573 GCA_035936055.1 Thermomicrobiales bacterium | reverse complement strand
GTGAAGGCGGATGGGTGGCATGTGAATCACGGCCAGGCAGTCTCCTTGGGAGAGGTAATCACCAGCTCCTGCACGTCCGAGCCATAGGGCATTTGGGCCGCGAACAGGATCGCGCGGGCGACGTTCGCCGGATCCTGCAGGTTGGCTGGGTCGGGCATCGGGATGTCCTGATCGGCGAAGCGATCGAAGAAGTGCGTGCGCATGCCGCCCGGAATCACGGTCGTGACCCTGATATTGTCCGTGCGCCCCTCCAGGTTCAGCGCCCGACCCAGTCCCAGCAGCCCGAACTTGGATGCGGAGTACGCGCTGGCGCCGCTGGCTGCCCGCAGGGATGACGTTGAGGCGATGTTGAAGATATGGCCACGGCCCTGCTGTCGCATCTGCGGCCAGGCAGCCTTGGCGAACAGGAACGGCCCCCGGAGGTTGACGTCGAGGACGTCATCCCATTGCTGGACAGTCAACTCCTCCACCCAGTGGGTGTGATCAATGCCCGCCGAGTTGACCAGGATGTCGATGCGGCCCAGCCGCTGAACCGTCTCGTCGGCCGCCTCCTGGACCTGATCGGCCTCGCGCACGTCGCATGCTAGCGCGAGGTGCTCGCCGGCATGTCGCGGCAGCTCCGACAGGAGTCGTGCGGTGGCGTCCGCGTTCCGGTCGATGCAGACCACCGTGCCCCCGGCGTCCGCAAATGCTCGTGCCGTCGCTTCTCCAAGGCCACTGCCGGCGCCCGTCACCAGAGCAACGGCGGCCCGAATCGATGTCTCATCCGTCACGATGTGTTTCCTCCCGACGCGTTCGGTCTCGGATCGTCACCGCTACCGTACAGCAGTCGGAGCTGGGCTGCCGGATGAGGCGGCGAGGTCGATCGCCTGGGCGAAGGCCGCATCCCAGTCCCGAGCGAACCGATCGAGGCCGAAGCGTTGGGCGGCGAGTTCCCGCGCGTTGGCTCCGAGCTCCCTGGCATGGTCAGGATCGTCGATCAGGCGACGCATCCCCGCGATGAGCTCATCCAGGTCGTTCGAGAGGTACCCATGCACGCCGTTTCGGATCACGTCCGGCAGCTCGGTGGTCGCCAGCGCGACGACCGGCATGCCGATGGTCAGGGCCTCGATGACGGCCAGGGGAAGGCTGGTGTACCGACAGGGGCTGAACAGGAAGCGGTACTCGGCCATCGTGCGGTGCAGGCGGGAGTAGGGGATGTCGCCGAGCCCGTCCAGGCCGTCGTTCCCGAACCCGGCAAGCTGGATGGGGACCTGCCGCCGCGCCTCCAGGAGGAGATCGAGTCCGACCTTGCGACCGCGCCGGGGCATGCTGTTGATCGCCGTGATCCCCTCTGGCCGGGTGCCCTCCCAGGTGACGGTCGGATCGATTGCCACGCTGTGCTCGATGGTGCGGGTGGCGGTTTGCCCGTTGTCCCACATCAACTTGTTGTAGCGAGTGACGTGGACCAAGAGCCCGTGGGAATCGGCGAACGGATGACGGCTCGCGAATGGATGCGGGAAGGGCGTGTTGTGCTCCAGGTAGATCCGCGGCAGGCGACGCTGCGACGGGCTCAGGATGAGGGCGTCCTGGTCCAGATTCTGGTCGGATTGAAAGAGCACGAGGTCGAGGTCCGTGTCAAGCACCGATTCGGCCGGCACATCCTGGATCGACGGTGGGAAGGGGTTGTCGCCGCGACCACCGTACCCCTCGGGGCCGCCCGGTTTCACCGGCAGCAACCAGTCATGGTCGAGGCGTGTGAGCGTATTGAAGTAGCTGCCGTGAATTGGCCAGGTGAGTATCCGGAGCCGTCGCATGGGTTTGCACTCCTGTGCGTGTCGGTCGCGATGTCCTTGTCGTGGCGACCGTTGCTCACGTGATCAGGGCGAGAAGATGCCTAGTGGCTCGACCGGCAAGTTGGATCGTGCAGTCGACGCCATCCTGCTGAGCAACATCCTACGCGAGGCGCCGGACGTACACGAAGCGACGGTCCCTGCGGGTTGGAGTTGCACGATCCTTCACGCTGGTCGCCAGGAGCCAAAGTGAATGCGCGCGGCGGCAGGCCTCTGGTTGGAGCAAGGATTGACAGTGGTCAGCCCTGCTGGTTTCCTCACCTCTTGTGGGGAGTGCCAGACGTGACTCGGCTTCACCTGTAGATTCAGCGAGAAGGAAACTACCGGCCATGCCTGTGAAGCTCGCGATCTCGTCCTACTCCTTCCACCGCTTCGGCGGCGGTCCGGAGGGCGATGACGCCCGGACCATCGAGCAGATGACCGACGGTTGTGCCGACTACGGCGTCAGCGGCCTGGAGGTGCTCATGCAGCACTTCGAGCGCAACGACGCGACCTCGCCCAACCGCCTCCACGAGCTGCGCCAGTACGCCGCGATTCGGGGCATCACACCGGTGACGGTTGCGGCGAACAACAACCCCGTTCAGCCGGACCCCGGGCAGCGCGAGGTCGAGCTGCAGAAGGTGCGGGATGCCGTCGACATGGCGCAGGCGATTGGCGCGCCCTTCGTTCGCGCGATGGGCGGCCGCTGGCACACCACTTCGTCGTTTCAGGAGATGCTGGAGCATGGCGGCGAGGAGCCGCCGGCCGAGGGCTACACCGAGGATGACGGGTACGACTGGGCGATCTCGGCACTGAAGGAGGGTGCGGCATACGCGGGTGAGCGCGGCGTCACGCTCGTACTCGAAAATCACTGGGGACTGACCGGCACCGCAGGCGGCTGCGTGCGTATCCACGACGCCGTCGACTCACCGTGGCTGAAGTATGTGCTCGATCTCGGCAACTTCTTCCGTCGTCCCGATCAGTATGCCGAGATGGCGCGGTTCTTCGGGGACCTCGCGGTCGTGCACGCGAAGGTCTATCTCGGCGGCGGCATGCTCGTGGAGCCGGAGATCGACTACGAGCGGGTTGCCGGGATGCTGGAAGAGATCGGCTACAGCGGCTATATCTCGATGGAGTTCGAGGGCAAGGCGCACCCGGACGACGGCATCCCGGCCGGCCTCGAGCAACTGCGCTCGGCGTTCGGGCTGCCACCCGGGGCGTAAGCCGGGTCGGTTTTCGTTGCATGCGCAGCCGGATGAGCCGTATCGTGCTGAGCGAAGGATGGCATCCGTTGGCGGGGCAGTGAGCGGCGATGAGCGCTTCCGTTCGAGGGTGGGCGGCTGGCAAAGCGGTTGCAGGACAGGCATACGGACGCCACAATAGGGAACCAGAAACATCGCGACCGGAGCATCCGAAAGGTCTCTGCCATGCCGGCGTGGCGGGCACGTCACGCGGATGTGAGTGGGCCACGCGAACTGTTCGGGGGAGGGCTCTACCCTGTGGCATCTGGACGCAACGGGCCGGATCTCTCCGGTTTGGGATCCATGTTTTCTTGGCGAGAGCGACGAGGTGGGGTGATCGCACCGGACGAGCGGCTGCCGTGGGGACAGTCGTTCGCCATGGGTGCCCAGCATGTGCTGGCGATGTTCGGCGCGACCGTCGTGGCGCCGCTCATCATGGGCTTCGACGCCAACGTCGCGATCTTCTTCTCCGGCATCGGTACGCTCATCTTCTTCGTGATGACCGGCGGCCGCATCCCGAGCTATCTCGGCTCCAGCTTCGCCTTCATCGCACCGGTGGCGGCGGTGACTGGCTCGGCCGCGACGGGAGACTTCAACGCGGGCGATATACCGGAGGCGCTCGGCGGCATCATCGCGGCCGGCCTGCTCTACACGATCATCGGCGCGGTCGTTGACTACACTGGATCGGGCTGGATCGATGCGCTTATGCCGCCTCTGGTGACCGGCTCGGTTGTGGCCATCATCGGGCTCAACCTCGCCGGTGCGGCCAGGGGGCTGGTCGACCAGAATGGCTGGCTGGCCCTCATCACGATTCTCGCCATCATGGGGATCGCGCTTCTGACCAAGGGCATCCTTGGACGGTTGCCGATTCTGCTCGGCACCGTGGTCGGGTACCTGGCGGCGCTCATCCTCGGTGGAACGACCGCCGCGGGGCGCGATCTCGGTTTCGCAACCATCAGCGGCGTCGATTTTCAGCCGGTGCGTGACGCCGCCTGGATCGGGTTCCCCGATTTCGTCACGCCGTCATTCGAATGGAACGCCATCTCGATCATCGCGCCGGTGGCGATCGTGCTCGTTGCCGAGAACACCGGGCACATCAAGGCCGTGTCGGCGATGACCCACCGCGACCTGATGCCGTGGCTCGGCAAGGGCTTCATGGGTGATGGCGTCGCGACGATGGTCGCCGGTGCCGGGGGTGGTACTGGTGTGACGACCTATGCCGAGAACATCGGCGTGATGGCCGTCACGCGGGTCTACTCGACGGTCGTCTTCGTGATTGCCGCCGGCGTGGCGATCCTGCTCGGGCTGTCACCGAAGTTCGGCGCGCTCATCAACTCGATCCCCGCCGGCGTGCTGGGCGGTGTCTCGACAGTGCTCTTCGGACTGATCGCCATCACCGGTGCACGGATCTGGGTGGAGAACCGGGTCGACTTCAGCCGTGGCGTGAACCTCTTCGTCGCATCCGTGGCGATCGTCGTCGGCGCAGCTAACTACACGGTGCACTTCGGCAATTTCACCTTTGAGGGCATCACGCTGGGCACCTTCGGCGCGATCATCCTCTACCAGCTCTTCCGGCCGGCCGAGCCGGATGCCGAGCGTCCGGTGCCCGACCGTCCCGAGCCAGAGTATGAGGACGCCGACTACAACGTTCCGGGTGCGTCCTATGTCGATGACCGGCGCACGCGAGTGGCGAGAGGCGGGCTCCAGGGCGGTCGGCAGCGCGACGAGGACCAGGGTTTCGAGGAGCACCTGCCCGACCTGCCGCCGGGCGATCGCCGGCCAGGCGACGGTACCGCGCAGGGCCACCGCCGGTCGTCCGCAGAATCGGGGCGACCACGGCGGCCACGCCCGCGGGTGGACGAGGAGTAGCGGCCCCAGGGTTGCGAGGAGATCATTCATGCCGGAGTCATTCGACCGGGAACTCGAGGAGCGGCTGGTCCGCTATGCTCGCATCCACACCACAAGTGAGGAGGCGTCGGAGACGACACCGAGCACCGAGCGGCAGTACGACCTGCTGCGCCTGCTTGCTGACGAACTCGGCGAGATGGGCGCGGAGGAGATCACCCTGACAGACTACGGCGCCGTCTTGGCCACGATCCCGGCGACCATCGGAACCGAGGTGTCGGCCATCGCCTTCCTCGCGCACGTCGACACGACGGAGTCGTACAGCGGCGAGGGCGTGGAGCCGATCGTCCACCGGAGTTGGGATGGTAGTGACATTGTGCTGCCGGACAACCCGGAGCTCGTGCTCTCGGCCGAACGGCTGCCGTATCTGGGGACGAAGACCGGCGGCGACATCATCACCGCGAGCGGGACGACGTTGCTCGGTGCCGACGACAAGGCCGGCGTCGCGATCATCATGGCGCTCGCCCGACACCTCCTGGCGAGCGCCGACATCCCGCACGGGCCCGTACGTGTCTGCTTCACGCCTGACGAGGAGATCGGACGGGGCGTACACGAGAACTTGCCGCAGGACCTTCGCGCCGATGTCGCGTACACGCTTGACGGCGCCTTGTACCCC
>DASYWL010000241.1:0-5773 GCA_035936055.1 Thermomicrobiales bacterium | reverse complement strand
CCGGTGCCAGTGGCTACCACCGCATCCGAGTTGGGGTAGCGTAGGGTATGGATGGAAGCCACGGAGAGATCTGTGAACGTGATGTCATCCTGAGCGGAGGCCCGACGGGCCGGAGTCGAAGGATCCCCGCCCCTGCCATGTGGCAGGGGCGGTCCGTCTTGTTCCTCAGCGCGTTGGATTCCCAGCCATGGTTGTATCGACGTCAGGATTCGGCACGACTGCTGCACCGACGGCGTCGCAACCAGCTCAGGATGATACCGGTTTCGTGTGGTTCTGGAGATCGAGCATTGCATCCATCGCAACACTCCACCCGTCTGAACAGGAGGAGCGTATCGTTGAGGCAGTGTCCTTGCGAACGCCCAGCTCGTTGACGGTGGTTTCGCGCCTCGCTACAGCGATGTGCGCTGATCGGCTGGTCAACACGGGGTTCCGCACCATCCGGCGGCGCCTTTTCAATCCTTCTCTTCCGGAGTCCATCACGTGAGCCACCAACCCGCCGCGTCGGGGCATCTCGACGAGCAGCAGTACCTCTCCCATTCCCAGATCATGGGCGTGATGGTCGGCATCATGGCCGGCATGTTTCTCGCCGCGCTCGATCAGAGCATCGTCGGCGTCGCGCTGCCCCGCATCACCAGCGACCTCGGCGGCCTGGAACATCTCGCCTGGGTCGTTACCGCCTACCTCGTCGCGTCGACCGCGACCACACCGCTCTGGGGCAAGATCTCCGACCTCTACGGGCGCAAGCGCATCTTCCAGACGGCGATCGTGATCTTCCTGATCGGGTCGATGCTGTGCGGTGTTGCCCAGGACATGCCCCAGCTGATCGGTTTCCGGGCGCTGCAGGGCATCGGCGGCGGTGGCCTGATGTCGATCGCGCTGGCGATCATCGGTGATGTCATCCCGCCGCGGGAGCGCGGCCGCTACCAGGGCTACTTCGGGGCCGTGTTCGGCGTGTCGAGCGTTGCCGGACCGCTGCTGGGTGGGTGGCTCACCGATGCGATCAGCTGGCGCTGGATCTTCTACATCAACCTGCCGATCGGCATCCTCGCGCTGTTCATCACGTCGATCTCGCTGCAGATGCCGCTGCGTCGCCGCGAGCACGCGATCGATTACCTCGGTGCCGGGTTGGTGGTGGCGGCGGTGTCGTCGCTGCTGCTCTACCTCAACTGGGCCGGTGACCACTGGGGCTGGGGCGACCCGCGTGCGCTGGCGCTGCTGGGTGCGGCGATCGTGCTGACAGTCGTCTTCATTCTCGTCGAGAACCGTGTGAGGGAGCCGATCGTGCCGATGCGGCTCTTCCGCAACGGGATCTTCTCCGTCGGCAACGCCTTCGGGTTCCTGTCGGGCCTGGCGATGTTTGGCGGGGTGATCTTCCTGCCGCTTTACTTCCAGGGTGTGATGGGGATGTCGCCGACGGAGTCCGGCTTGGCGATGGTTCCGATGATCGGCGGCCTGCTCTTCATGTCGATCATCTCCGGCCTGTTGATCACCCAAACCGGGCGGTACAAGATCTACCCGATCACCGGCGCGGCGCTGATCATCGTCGGGCTGCTGATGCTTGCGCAACTCGAGGTGGAGACGCCCTACTGGCAGGTCGGGATCTCTGCCTTTGTCTTTGGACTCGGGCTCGGGCTGACGTTGCAGACGGTGATGGTGGCGGTGCAGAACGCCGTCGAGATCCGCGACATGGGGGTGGCGACTAGCTCGCTCACGTTCACCCGCTCGCTGGGAGGTGCGATCGGCACGGCGGTCTTCGGGGCGGTGCTCAACAGCCGGCTGGCGACCCACCTCGGTGAGGTTATGGCGGGATTCGATGCAGGCCAGGCGCCAGTCAACCCGGAGGTGACCAGCAATGTCGAGGCCATGCAGGCGCTCGAGGAGCCGGCGCGCTCGATCGTGCTGGGGGCATACACCGATGCCCTGACCGACCTCTTCCTCTTCGCGATCCCGTTCGTCGCGGTGGCGCTGCTGGTCGCGCTCTTCCTGCGGGAGATCCCGCTGCGCTCGGGCATGGATCGGGGCGGGCCGACGCCGCGCCGGGAGGCCGACGAGGAGCGATCGGAGACTCCGGAGCCGGTGCTTACCGGTCAATAGGGCGTTTGCGGCTCGGTAGCTGTACCGCAGCGCTTTCCTGCCGTTTGCGGCACAGTCTGTTTCCACCGATACTGCCGGGCGGAATGTATCCCGGACAGCGACAGCGTTGGGGCGACACGAGGATTGGGGACGAGGCGTGGTTGGCAGCGGGTTGGTACAACGGCGGCGTGTGGCGATCGAATCGGCGGTCGGGGGCTTCGACACCGCGGCGGGACGCGGCTTCGTGCTCATCGCCATCGCGGCGCTCTCGGTCGGGTTCGCGATGGCTGCCCAGCAGAACGTCGTCTCCAACTTCTTCGAGGACAGCCTCGGGTTCGGCGGCCCTGCGTTCGGCTACATCACCGCCATCCGCGAGATCCCCGGCTTCCTGCTGATCTTCCTCACGGCGCTTTTCTACCGGCTCTCGCTGCCGCACCTGACCGCCGGGGCGTTGCTGTTGCTGGCCGTCGGCTACGGCTTCTTCGGGTTCGCCACCTCGTTCTGGACCGTGGTGCCGTGGGTGGTCATCTCCTCGATGGGGTATCACACCTGGCTGCAGACGCAGGCGGCGCTTGGCATGAGCCTGACCACCGAAGACAAGTCCGGCTCGGTGCTCGGGCGCATCTCAGCGATCACCCAGGGCGGCGCGCTGAGCGCGATGGCGTTCATCTTCCTCGCCTTCCACTATGACTGGCTCGACTTCAGGGGCGCCTTTGTCGTCTGCGGCGTGATGGCATTGATCGCGGCACTGGCGATCTTTCGCTTCCCACAGCTGCACAACGGCGAGGTGCAGGAGGTGGTGCCCAGGCGCGATCCGCTCGTGATGCGGCGCGACTACCGTCTCTACTACCTCCTGAGTCTGCTCGACGGCGCCCGCCAGCAGATCTTCTTCTCGTTCGGCCTCTGGGTGCTGGTCGACCACTTCGGCCTTGACGTGCCGGCGATCTCGGCGGTGATGCTGGTGGTTGCCTTCGGAGCAATGGTGCTGGGCCCGTGGATCGGGCGGCAGATCGACGTGCGCGGCGAGCGGCAGATGCTCGGCGTGGTGAACGTGGCCTACATCGTCGCGCTGCTGGGCTACGCGTTGGTCGACCAGGTCAGTGTGGCGATCGCCTGCTTTGTCATCTACTCGTTCATCTTCCCGTTCTCGGCGATGGGCGCATCGATCTACCTGCGCAAGATCGCGGCGACGCGAGATATCGCGCCGTCCCTCGCGATGGGGCTGACCATGCAGCACGCCGCGGCGGTGGTCGTGCCAATTGTGACCGGCTTCGTGCTGAACTACGTCGGCTACCAGCTCCCGTTCCTGATCGCGAGCGGGTTTGCGGTGGCTGCGTTCTTCGTCACGCGAATGCTCGACCCGAAAACGCAGAAATCGGCCGGCCGGATCAGGGAGGACACCGCCCTCGCCACACAATGATTGCCTCAAACCAGCTCGCCAGCATATTCCCGGCCGGTGTCGGTGAGGGTGAGGCGCTCGCGTTCCTGCCGGACCAGGCCCCGGCTCATCGCTCGGGTGACCACCGCCCGCGCGTGGTCCGGTGGCCAGCGCAGCGCGGCGCTGATATGCCCGAGCGTGCTCTCGCTGCTCTCCGTTTCCGTGGTCTCGTGGTTCCACAGATGCATCAGCAGCAGGTCGACGGCGAACCGCCGGGCGTTGTTGCGCTGTCGCAGCACCTTCGCAATCAGTCCCTGCGACGGCGAGAAGAACAGCGCCGCCAGGAAGAAGACGCCGAGCATCGTTACCATCGCGCCGGAGACCGACGTGTCGAGCCGGATCGCCAGCTCGTAGCCGCTCCAGCCCGCCGCCGCGCCGATTGCCAGCGAGAGGCCCATCATCACGATCAGCCGGTCGGTCAGCAGGTAGGCCGTCGCCGCCGGCACGATCACCAGCGCAACGACCAGGATCGCGCCGACCGCGGTGAAGGCGCCGACCGTCGTCACGGAGAGCACCAGCATCAGCGCGTAGTGCACGACCGCCGGCGAGAAGCCGAGCATGGCCGCCATGCCGGGGTCGAAGGTGGTCAGCTTGAGCTCCTTGTAGAAGAGCCCGAGGAAGAGCAGGTTGATGGCCAGCAGCGTGCACATGATCCAGATCGACTGCGGCCCGAGGTCACGACCTCCGATCACAAGGCGGTCGAAGAAGGAGAACTCGATGTTGCCGTAGAGGATCGCGTCGGTGTCGAGGTGAACGTTGGCGAACCATCGCGAGACGAGGACGGTGCCGAGTGCGAACATCGCCGGGAAGATAATACCCATCGCCGAGCCGCTGTCGATGTAGCGCGATCGCTGCAGCGCCTCGACGGCAGTAACGGTCAGGATCGCCGCACCGGTCGCGCCGACCGCGCCAACGAGCACGTTCGGTCCCTGCGCGAGGAAGTAGCCGGCCACCAGCCCCGGCAGGATGGCGTGGCTGATCGCATCGGTCATCATCGACATCCGCCGCAACACGAGGAACGTGCCGGGCAGCGCGCAGGCGGCCGCGGCGAGCACGGCGGTGAGGAGGATGGCCGTCGTCGGGCTCATCATGCCGGGCCTCCTTCCGGCAGGTCATGCCGGACCGGCTCGGGCGGCGGCTTCAGTTCCCGGCGGTTGCGCCGCTGGCGCAGGTACTCCGGCAGGAAGCCGTGGCGTGGCGCCAGGACGAGCGAGACCAGCACGATCACGGTGAGTGCGAGGATGATCATCGGGCCTGTTGGCAGGCGCTCGCCGAGTACGCTGAGCACCGCGCCGGTCACGCCCGCCAGCCCGCCGAAGAATCCGGCGAGGATCAGCATGGTGAGCAGGCGGTCGGTCCATTGCCGTGCCGCCGCGCCGGGGCCGATCACCATCGCGGCCATCAGCACCACGCCGACCGTCTGCAGGCCGATCATCACCGCCAGCACGAGCAGCGAGGTGAGCAGGATGTCGAGCGTGCGGGTCGGTAGGCCAATGCTGGCGGCGAAGGCGGGATCGAACGAGAGGAGCTTGAACTCCTTGTAGAAGAGAAACAGGAGCGTCAGCGCGAGTAGCCCGAGGATCGCGAAGGTGCGCACGTTGCTCGCCACCAGCGCCGCTGCCTGGCCGAAGAGATAGCGGTCGAGGCCGGCCTGGGTAGCGTCGTTCCGGTTCTGGATAAGCGTCAGCAGCAGGACTCCGAAGCCAAAGAAGGTGCTGAGGATCACGCCGAGCGCGGTGTCCTCGCTCAGGTTCGTGTCCTGGACGATGCGCAGGAAGAGCAGCGTGCCGAGCCATCCGGCGATGCCCGCACCGAGCAGCAGGACGATGGTTGCGCGGCTGCCGGTGAGCAGGAAGGCGATGGTGATGCCGGGGAGGGCGGCGTGGGCGAGGGTATCGCCGAGGAGGCCCTGGCGGCGGAGGACGGCGAAGGCGCCGAGGACGCCGCTGACGATACCGAGCAGCATCGAGCCGATCGCGACGTTGCGCAGGGTGTAGTCGAAGACCAGGTCGTGCAGAATGTCCATCATGCCGTCACCCCGCCTTTCTGGCGGGAGCGCCACTGGCCGGTAGGTCCGCCCAAAGAGAGGCGCGCTTCGTACGATCGTGACCACGTCGAAACCTCGAAATCACCGAAATGGCTGTCATCCTGAGTGGAGGCCGAACACCGGAGTCGAAGGATCTCATTCGCGATGGTCATCAGGATGCAAGCTTTTTTGCAGCCATGCGACTGAACCGGCAACAAGCTGCCGAGCGCTTCGTG
>DASYWL010000240.1:0-3260 GCA_035936055.1 Thermomicrobiales bacterium | reverse complement strand
AGTGTGCGGCAGCCGGCATCGACCTTGTTCGGGTCACACAGGTCGGCGATGACCTCGCTTCGATCCTGGCGTCGCTCCGCCTCGCGCTCGAAGAGGCCGACATCGTCATCTGCACCGGCGGTGTCGGTCCGACCGACGACGACCTCACCCGAGAGGCGATCACTTCCCTCGCTGGCGAGACACCTGAGATCGACCCCAACCTTCTGCGCGACCTCAAGGCCTTCTTCGCCAACCGGGGCCAGGAAATGCCCGAGCGCAACGCCAAGCAGGCGTGGGTGCTGCCGAGCGGTCGGGTGCTCCCCAACCCCATCGGCACTGCGCCCGGCTGGCTCGTCACTATCGACCGAGACGATCTCAACGGCACCGTCATCGCCATGCCGGGCGTCCCCCGAGAGATGTACCGCATGTGGGAGGAGCAGGCCCTGCCGGCGATTCAGGAGCAGATCGGCGGGCACGTGATCCGGTCGGCAACGCTCAAGACGCTCGGCATCGGCGAATCGGCCGCCGAGGATCAGATCCACGACCTGATCGTCCGGCAGCAGCCAGTGATCGCCACCTATGCCAAGGACGATGGTGTGCACATTCGCATCACCGTTGTGGACGACTCCGCCCATCGCGCCGAGCGTCAGCTCGAAGCTTCGATCTCGGAGGTCGAGGCGATCCTAGGACGACATATTTGGGGTCGGGACTCGGAGCGGCTACCCGTCGTTCTGCTGGGCGCCTTCGAGCGTACGAAGACGACTATTGCGATCGCCGAGCGTGGCAGCGGCGGCGCGCTGGCCGGACTGCTCACCTCCGTGCCGAGCGAAGACCAGACCCATCCCCTCCTTGAGGCGCGCGTGCTCCCGCTCGACTTTGATCTCGATCAGGAGGCGGCCATCGAGCGGGCTCGCGCGATGGCGGCGCGCATGCGCAGCGAGACCGGCGCAGCGATCGGCCTTGCCATCGTCGTATTCGGCGGTTTCGACGAGCGAAAGGTGTTGCATGGCACAGCCGCGGTCGCGATCGAGTCCGAGCGGAGCGGTCGAGAGGTAACGTTCGTGGGCATCCGTTCGGCCATCGAGGACGCCCACCGGCGCGCCGCCCTGCATGCCGCGGACCGCCTGCGACAGCTGCTGACCGCTCCGGAAAGCATGGAGACGCCGTAATCAGGCGGCAGTCGCCTTCCAGCCCGCGAGCAGCGCAGCCTGCCGGTCGAGCATCTCCTGCCGCTCGCGCTCGTCATGGTCGTCCCAGACGAGGATGTGCAGCAACCCATGCAGCATGAGAAACCGAAGTTCATCAGCGAGCTCCGCGCCCTGCTGGCGGGCATTCTCGTCCGCGGTATCGACCGAGATGAGGATATCGCCGCCCTGCTCGCCGTCATCCCCATCGTATGGGAACGTCATGATGTCAGTCGATGAGCGCTCTCCCATGAACTGCTCGTGAAGGGAGCGCATTTCGGCGTCGCCGACAAAGCGGAGCGCTAACGTCCACGCTCCTCCGCGGCCCTCCTGTTTGAGCGCAAATTCCAGCAGGCTTGCCGCGTCCCCTTCGGTAACCTCGATCGCTCGCCCGGCGACATCCCAGTCGACGCTGACGTCAACCTCCAACGGGTCCGCCCTCCTTGTCGATCGTTCCGCGGTCACTGGCGAACTGCGTGAGCCGGTGCCGAACCGCATCGGAGAGACGACGACCCTCGACACGCCCACCGCTGGATTTCGACAGCAACCCCATGAGCTTGCCCATGTCCTTCGGGTCCTGTGCGCCGCTCTGCGCGATTCCCTCCCCGATAAACTCATCGAGCTCTTCGTCGGTCATCTGCTGCGGCAGGTAGGACTCGATGACTTCGAGCTGCGCCTGCTCCCTCGCGACCAGGTCCTCGCGCCCACCCTGCCGAAACTGCTCGATCGAGTCGCGGCGCTGCTTTGCCTGGGACTGCAGGAGTTGCAGTTCCTCGGCAGCATGCAGCCCGTGTCCGAGGTCGATCTCTTTCTTCTTCACCTCGGAAACCAGCAGCCGAACAGTGTCGCGGCGCGCCGTGTCCTTCTCGCGCATCGCCGTCTTCATGTCCTCGGTGAGCCGTTCCTTCAGCGATGCCATCGTGGGGCCTATCCTTTCATCTCTGTCGTTGCGAGCGGCCCCAGCGGGGCTCCGCCCATGATGTGAAAATGCAGGTGAAAGACGCTCTGTCCCGCCTCTCCGCCGTGATTCGTGGCAATGCGCCAGCCGCGGTCACCGAGCTCCGCCTCGGCGGCACTGTTGGCGGCGCCGAAGAGCCTGCCGAGCAATTCCCCATCGCTCTCGCCTATGGAGGCGATCGAGGGGATATGCCGCTTAGGGACAGCGAGCAGGTGCACAGGAGCCTGCGGGGTGACATCGCGGAACACGAGCACGTCGTCGGTCTCGTGGATCCGCTCAGCCGGAATCTCGCCGACGACGATCTTGCAGAACAGGCAGTCCTTTTCGGCCATGCTACGGTACCTCTCGATCGCCCGGTGTACCGGGCTCTGTCGCATCGTTGAGTCAAATTGCGGAAACCAGTATGCCAGAACTCCCGGAAGTCGAGACCGTCCGAGCCATCATCGAACGCGAGGCAAGCGGTCGCACGATCGCCGGCGTGACCTTCCGCGCCTTCCCGGGCGTGGTTGGCCTGCACACACCCGAGCAGTTCGCCGCGCTGGTCACCGACCGAACCATCCAGACGCCGGTGCGTCGCGGCAAGTTCCTGCTGCTGCCCCTCGATGACGAGACCGCGCTTGTGGTCCACCTGCGAATGACCGGCCGCCTGCTGGTGACCGCCGCCGACGTCCCGCCAGTCCGCTTCGAGCACCTTGCACTGCACCTCGACAATGACGCGGATCTGCGCTTCTCCGACCAGCGCAAGTTCGGCCGGGTGCTTCACATGTTGCGCGACGACGCCGAGCGATCGCTCTCGCGACTCGGTCCGGAGCCCCTCAGTCCGCACTTCAACGCACGCTATCTGGCTGAGCGTGCCAACGGTCGCACGGCACCGGTCAAGTCATTCCTGCTCGACCAGCGACACATCGCCGGTCTTGGCAACATCTACGTCGACGAGGCGCTCTTCCTGTCGCGAATCCACCCACTCGCGCCCGCGGGTGCACTGACAGAGCGAGATATCACGAGCCTCGTGCGCTCGATCCGGAAAGTCCTGCGAGCCTCGATCGCCAACCAGGGGACCACGTTCGCCACCTTTGAGAATCCATACGGCGAGCGAGGCAACAATGCCGGGGCGCTCAAGGTCTATGGTCGTGCGAAGC
>DASYWL010000239.1:0-4228 GCA_035936055.1 Thermomicrobiales bacterium | reverse complement strand
ATTTGGGTCGTCGTGGATCCCCTGAGCAGACCACCCACCCATCATATCGCTACATTGATACGAAATCCGGGTAAAACGAGAACGACACCTGCGGCGCTGGTGCTTCGCGCGGGGCACTTCACCTCGGCCGTTCAGGCCTCGGTCTGGGTGACGACCATCCGAATTGAGACCAGCGAGACGGCTCGCCACGTGCGGATCGGACTATGAGCTGTCCATTCGGACGACTGGCCGATCCGGCTCGTCGTCCTCGACGAGGACCATCGGCCCCGCCTCGGGAGCGACATCCTCGCTGCCGATCGCCGACAGCAACGTGCCTTGCTGCGCGCCACGCACCCGCAGCCGCACCCAGAAGAACTCGGCCAGCACCCGCACCACCGCCAGCATCGGCACGGCGATGATCGCCCCGAACGCACCACCCAGCTCGGAGCCGAGCAACACCGCAAGGAAGATCAGCAGCGGGTGGACCCGCACGGCGCTCCCCTGAATGCGAGGGATGATGAAATTTGCCTCGACCTGGTTGATCACCACGTAGAGCACCACCACCCCGGCTGCCGCCTGCCACGAAACCGTGAACGCGATGAAGAGCGCCGGAATCGCTCCGAGAAAGGCACCGATGTAGGGCAACACCGCCGTCATCGCCGTCCATATACCGAGCAGCACCGCATACGGCACACTGATTAGCCACAACCCGACGGCAGCCGCGATGCCCTGCAACGTCAGCGAGGCCACCAGCCCGCCGAGATAGCGCGAGAGCGACTCGCCCAGCGTCCGCCAGAGGTGCTCGGCGTCCCGCCGATAGGGCTGGGCGAAGCTGTTGACGAACGTCTGCCGGAAGCGCGGCATGTCGATCAGCAGATAGGTCGCGATGAAGAAGACGCCGAAGGTCGAGATCAGGATGTTGAATGTCCGCGTCAGCGCAGCGAGTGCGCCGGCGAGCGTGGTCTCGATCAGCGCCTGCCCGCGATCGATCACTGTCGACTCGACCGTGTCGTAGATCTCGTCCGGGTCGTGGCGGATCCAGCCACGTTCGTTCGCTGCCGCTATCACATCGCGGGTAAGGTCCTGCGCGCCCTCGACGATCTCGGGCAGGTCCTGAATGAACCCGCTCACCTCGGTGATCACGAACGGCACGAGGATGAGCAGGAGCAGGACGGCGAAGAACAGGGTCGAGCCCACGGCGAGCGCGATGGCCCATCTGCGCGGCACCCACCGGTTCAGCATGCGGACCGGGAAGGAGAGCGCGAGCGTGCCCCCGAGCATGAGCAGGCGTGGAATGCTCGGGGCGACCATCGCGAGCAGGTAGAGCACCACGAAGCTCGCGATGATGAGCACGAGGCGCACGCGTGGGGTGATGTAGATCGGCGTCGGGGCGAACGGCTCGTCCCTCGCCAGCTCAGCGACGCCCGGTCTGGCGCGTCGGAAGATGGGCATGCTGTGCGGTGCCTTGTACGGATGGACGACGTCGATCGGTCTCCGGTGAGTGTAGCAGGGCCCGCGCTTGGCAGACCGGGTCACCGAGGGCCAAGGCACAGGTCTTACACGAGTCGACAGGAATCGGGCACGCCCCGGTTGTCGGTTACGAATTCCGACCATTGCTCCTGGCGGGCTGTGATCGTCTCGGCTGTCGGCGTGGCAGAACTGGGCGCTCCACAGAGGCGTCAGAGAAAGGAGAAGGCAATGCTTCAGGTACACGACGGACAATGCGGCATGTGCGCACATTTCGGTGAAAACAACATGCAGGACCAGCCGCAGCTGATCCAGATCCGCACCACCCACGAGGCGCCGGACGATCTGGTTGAGCCGTGCGGTCTTCCCGACCATGCTGAGCACAATCTGGTGGTCACGCCCGACAGCGGGTGCGCGGCGTTCACGCCCGCGGACGACCAGGCGCCAGCGAACGCGTAGCGTTTCGATTGCACTCCACGCAGCGCGCTGAGCGTTGTTGACTCGCAGGGCCGGGCTCCACGACTGGCCCTGTCCGAGTCGGTGTGAGTTCCACTCTGCGGTTTCACCGCCTCCAGGAGGCTGCCGGGCCTGTTGTGGAATCGGTGCTACAGGATCGGCAGGTAATCGAGTAGCTCGTCGATATCGAGAATACCGATCGACCCGACATCGAGGTCGCCGGACGCCTCGCGCAGCGCCCGCCGGCGAATCTCGTCATGCCCGAGCGGGGTTGCCGGCGTCATGGACCCTTTGTCCAGGAGCCACGTCTCCAACCGATCAACCACCCCGGCGTCGAGCCCCTCGACGTTGCGGTCCTGCAGCAGCTCGACAAGTGTTTCGGCATCGCCGTTCGCCTCAGCAAGCAGATCGGCGACCGCAGGCAGCATCTTGGCCGGGATCTCGCCTGACTCGACGAAGTCGCCGTTGGTCAGGGACCGTGCCCGAAGGGCATCACGGCCGCTGATCTCGCCCAGCGATGTTTCGATCCACCTCCGCGGCTGCCGGTAGTGACCGCGAGTGTAGGCGTAGCGCCAGAGCGCGGTTGCCAGGCGAAGGGCATCGACACGCCGGCCGTTCTCTCGGAGGTGCTCGTGCGCGTGCCGGAAATCGTCGTAGAGGGCGTCGAGGGGCGTCAGCCACTCCTGCTGGTTCGGACCATTGAGCTCCGGCTCCGCCTCCTCGGCCAGGGCGACCATTCGGCTGGCATGGCGGTCCGCAATGGTCTGGTGCTCCCCTTTCGCGGCTAGCATGCTCCTGCCGAAGTGCTGCAGGACCGGGTTGACGGTGAATCGCACCTCCCCGGCCGGGCAGGGGGGCGAGGAGATGAGGCTGTTCGCGACCAGCACCTCGATCAGCGCGACCGCCTCCAGCTCGTCGAACTCCGTCGTCAGCAGCGGCAGCACGTCGTCGACCGACCACTGCCCGTACATGATGCTCAACACCCGGAAGACCCGCTGCTGCCGCTCGTCGAGCTGGTCGTAGCTGAGGCGCATCGTCTGCTGCACGGTAACGGCCGGCTCCAGCGGTTCTCGAGGCCGCCCTGGCGCCTGATCGAAGGTTTCGCGCAGCTCGTCGAGGAGCGCCTCCGGAGCGCTGGTCACCAGTCGCGGCGCGATCAGCTCCAGCGCCAGGGGAATACCACCGAGCATGTCGCAGATGCCGACGACGTCTGGTACAGAACTGTCGGTGAGATCGAATCCGCTGTCGATGGCCCGCGCGCGGTGCCGAGATGGATGCGAGGCAGGACGGCCGCCTCGGCGAAGACAGGCAGCGGGTCGAGCTGGTGGACCACCTCCCCATACACCTGGAGCTCCCTGCGGCTGGTGACGAGCATGGAGATGTCCGCGCACGCCTGCTGGATATAGCTGGATATAGATGAGGAGATCGGCGAGCTCCGGAAGGTGCTCGATGTTGTCGACGACGAGCAGCTGCTCGTGAAGCTGCAGGTGCTGCCGGACGCTCTCGCGATAGCTCTGGCCCTGGGTATCACCCAAGCCGAGATGCCATGCGAAAGCGGCGTCCAGATCGGTGTTGCGGGGCACCGCTGCGAACGAGAGAAAGCGCACGCCATGGCGCCACTTGTCCTCCAGCTGGCTGGCCATCTCCACGGCGAGCCGCGTCTTGCCGATGCCCCCGCTTCCGGTGAGCATGACCATGCGGTGTCGCTGCTCGAGCAGCAGCTGGCGCAGGCGCTCGCAATCGGCGTCGCGACCGATCATCTGGGTGACGTACCGGGGAAGGTTGGTGCCGTACGGCTCCTCCTCGGGGACGGCCGTCCAACCTGCCTCCTGGCCCTCTGTCGCTGGCTCGTACGACATGATGCCTCACCCGTCCCGATGAGACTGATCTGCGGTTGTGCCACGCTGACCGAGAACGCGGCCCTGCTGCAGCATGCTGATCACGATATTCCCCTGATTGTGCCCCCGCATGGCGCGCCGGATAGCCGCGATCGCATCGTCCAGGCTGGCCAGCGTGCCGATCACCGGCCGGAGCTCGCCTTGGGCAACCATCCGGGCGAGCGTTTCGAGCCGTGTTCGATCCGGTCGCATGGAGAACTGGCGCACGCGCAGGCGCTTCCGCTCAACCAGGTCAGCAGGCGGCTCGTCGAAATATGCGATCGAAACCAGTGTCCCACCGTCACGCAGTACATCAAATGAGCGCAGGAACGTGTCCCCACCGATCGTATCAAAAACCACATCGGCCGGCTGCGTTTCGTCTTCAAAGCGGCTCGCGGTGTAGTCGATGTGGCGAGCAACGCCCAGCTCACCCAGCAGGTCGGCATGGC
>DASYWL010000238.1:0-4222 GCA_035936055.1 Thermomicrobiales bacterium | reverse complement strand
GCTCGATCTCGCCGTTCTCGGCCTGGCTACCGGCGGCAGCGATTGAGAAGGTGGTGCGCCCGCCGTGGCGGACGAAGCGCTGGTATTCAAGCACGAGCGTACCGTCGTCGGCCTCCCGCTCAACGGCACTCAGAGGCCCGGTGCCAAAGAGTCCGACCAGGGCAAGCACGATGACAACGAGCATCAGGGCCCAGCCAACCCGCTGGACCTTCCACTCGCGCTCCTGGAACTCGATGTCCTCATCGACCTCCAGATCTCCAATTCGATGTGGTGTGATCATTCCTGCGCAAGCCTCCATACAGATGCTAACGTATCATGCTGTACGTATACAGCAATCCCCTTGCCACTACTGTCCAGCAACAACGCGCCCCTTGCCAGTATTCAGGCGGCAAGGGGCGCGTTGGGTTGAGGAGGACTTGCAAGATCGGTCTGGCCATCTCGCTCGGGATGGCCGGTACAGCGGGGTGGACTAGATCTTGTCCAACGCCTGCTCCAGATCGGCGATCAGGTCACCGACGGTCTCAAGACCGATCGAGAGACGGATGTAGTCCGGCGAGACGCCAGTGTCGGCCTGCTCCGCCTCGGTGAGCTGAGAGTGGGTGGTGGTGGCCGGGTGGATGATGAGCGACTTGGCGTCACCGATGTTGGCGAGGTGCGAGAAGATCTCCACGCTCTCGATCACCGTGCGCCCCGCCTCGAGGCCGCCCTTGACACCGAAGCCGATGATCGCACCGAAGAGCCCATGGTCCCAGTACTTGCTGGCGACGTCGTAGCGCTTGTGGCCCGGCAGGCCGGGGTAGTTGACCCACGAGACCTTCGGATGCTCCGTCAGGAAGCGAGCAACCTGCATCGCGTTCTCGCTGTGGCGCTCCATCCGCAGCGGCAGCGTCTCGATACCCTGCAGGATGAGGAAGGCGTTGAACGGACTGATGGCAGGACCGACATCCCGCAGGCCCTGAGTGCGGAGCTTGAAGGCGAATGCCACGTTGCCCATGCCAGCGAAATCCTGGAAGACCTCCCAGAAGCTCAGGCCGTGGTAGCTGGGGTCCGGATCGACGAACTCCTTCTGGAAGCGTCCCGAGCCCCAGTCGAAGGTGCCGCCATCGACCACGACGCCGCCGATCGAGGTGCCGTGCCCACCGAGGAACTTGGTCAGCGAGTGGACCACGATGTCGGCCCCGTGCTCGATCGGGCGGATCAGGTAGGGCGTCGGAGTTGTGTTGTCGATCATCAGCGGCACGCCCGCCGCGTGGGCGACATCACCGACGGCCCGGATGTCGAGCGTGTTGAGATCGGGGTTGCCGATGGTCTCCGAATAGACCAGCTTGGTCTTGTCGTTGATCGCCGCCTTGACCGCCTCGGCCGTCGGCTCGACGAACTTCACCTCAATGCCCATCTTCGGCAGTGTGTAGTGGAAGAGGTTGTAGGTGCCGCCGTAGAGGCTTGTGGTCGAGACGATCTCGTCGCCGGCGCCGGCGATGTTGAGGATCGCCAGCGTCTCCGCCGACTGCCCGGACGCCATCGCCACCGCTGCGGTGCCGCCCTCGAGCGCCGCGATGCGCTGCTCCAGCACATCGGTGGTCGGATTCATGATGCGGGTATAGATGTTGCCGAGGGCGCGCAGGCCGAAGAGGTCGGCGGCATGCTCGGTGTCCTCGAAGACGTACGAGGTCGTCTGGTAGATCGGCACCGCGCGGGAGCTGGTGGTCGGGTCCGGCTGCTGGCCGGCATGCAGGGCGCGGGTCTCGAAACCGAGGGACTTCGTGGCGTTCTCGCTCATGGGTGATCCTTTCGACGGTGTCTGCTGATGGCTGATCAATGACGGACAGGGTGGCTGCGCGCGTGCCATGCCCTGTTGGGCATCAGGTAGTCGCGCGCCAGCGGGTGATACCGCTCGCGATGCATCGGGGCAGTCACGGAGCGGCCTCCTTCGCTGCGGTCGCACTGCGCAGGCGACTGATGAACGGCTCGACGATGGCGTTGAGCTGATCCCAGTCCTTCAGGAAGCTGTCATGGCCGTTGGGCGAGTCGATCTCGCAGTAGGTGGCGTCAGCGCCGAGACGCTGCAGGTTGGCGGTCAGCGTCTGGATATCGTCCGGCGGGAAGAGCCAGTCGCTGGAGATCCCGACCAGCAGCACGGGGGCGTCGATGCGCCGCAGCCATGTCTCCTCGTCGCCGTCCCGACCGACGTCGTACATGTCCATGGCACGGGTCAGGTAGAGATAGCTGTTGGCGTCGAAGCGCTGCACCAGCGCCTGCCCGTGGTAGTGCAGGTAGCCCTCAACGTCGAAGGTCGGGCCGATGCCGGGGTAGAGGACCGGGCGGCTGGCGGGATTGCGGCCGAAGCGGGAGCCGAGGCTGTCGCGGCTGTGGTAGGTGACCATTGCCGCCATGCGCGCGATCGTCAACCCTGCTCGGGGAACACCCCGTATTCGGCGTAGTCGCCTTGGCACCAGTTGGGGTCCGCCATGATCGCGCGGCGGCCAACCTCGCCATGCAGCGCGATGCCCTGTGCACCGAGCGCGCTGCTGGCGGCCACCACTCCGCTGCTACGGACGAGATCGGGATGGCGGGTGGCCCACTCGAGTGCCTGGAGGCCGCCGATGGAACCGCCGATTGGGATCACGGCAGTGATGCCGAGGGACTCGATGAGCCGCCGCTGTACGGTGACCATGTCGCCGATCGTGACCAGCGGGAAGCGGATGCCGTACGGCCTGCCAGTTTCCGGGTCGGTCGAGGCCGGACCGGTGGTGCCCTGGCACCCACCGAGGACATTGCTGCAGATGACGTAGTGATGGTCGGTGTCGATCGGTCGGCCGGGGCCGATCACCGGCTCCCACCAGCCCCCCTCGCCGGCGGCGTTGCTGTCGCCGGTGAGGGCGTGCAGGACGATGACGGCGTTGTCGCCACGCTCGTTGAGCTGCCCCCAGGACCGCCAGGCGACAGTGATCTCCTCGAGGTGGCCGCCCATCTCAAGGTCGAGTGGGCCGATGCTGGTGTGGCGCAGCACACCGTCGGCGGTGCGCCGGTCCGACCGCAGGACCCGCAGGTGTCGGCGGCTCGGTGGAGTTTCGGGTTCTGTTGGTGACGAGCAGGACTCGGTCACGGGCCGCACTCTCGCTTTCCTGGACTGACGGGCGTGTTCGCGCCCGGATGGCAGTGGAGAGGAAGGGGGTGCCGCGAGGTCCGGGAGCCGGATACGAAAAACGCCCCTTGCACTGATGCAGGGGGCGTATCCACGCCATCCCTTATCTCGCAGATCACTCTGCCGGAGTTGGCACCTTACGCACGTACACGCGTCGCAGGCTGCCGGGCTTCACAGGGCCGATTCCCTCCACCTCTCTGGATAAGGCAGTGCTATTCACCTGTTGAGTTCCATGCTACGTGGGCATCTGCGCCGCTGTCAAGCGACCTCCGCGGTACCTCCTGATACATAATCTGTAGACCCCGCCGATAAGATGGAGGCATCGGACAGGGTATGTGTGGCACGCCTCGGACAGGAGTGGAGGCATGAGCGACTATTCGACCCGCACGACGCGTTTCGAGGGTGGCTGGCGATCGGACTGGATTCGTTCGGGGATCCTGGCCGGATTCATCGCAACCTTCGCGATGACAGCGACCCTCACCGTCGCATGGCTGACCGCCAACGCACTCAGTGACCCCGATGGGGGCCAGCTCTCCCGATGGATTTACAACCTCTCGGAGAACCGCATCGTCGACCGGGTGGGTGGCGCTTTTCTGATCGGACTGGCGCTCAACCTGATCGTCGGTATCGCATGGGCCCTGCTCTATGCCCGCTTCGTGGAGCCGTGGTTCGGGCGATCCACCATCGTCACCGGCATGCTCTTCGCGATGATTCCCTTCGTGATCTCGGTGGCGGTGATCTTCCCGCTGATGAACGCAGGGTTTTTGGGGAGCGAGCTCGATGCGGGCCCACTGCCGTTCATCGGCAACCTCGTGCTGCATCTCGTTTACGGTGGCACGCTCGGTTTACTGTACGGGATCGAGAGCGAGCGCGGCATCACCAACCGTGCCAGCGAGCGTCGTGCGAACGCGACTGCCGAGCTGGGCGCAGCCTATGGCGTGGTAATCGGCGGAATTGTCGGAGCGATCGGTGGCTGGCTCGTCGCGCCGACGATGGATGATCTGGCTGACCGGCCGGTGATCACGCTGGCCGGGGTGCTCACCGGCGCCGCGATAGGAACACTGATCGGCTCGTTCG
>DASYWL010000237.1:0-13036 GCA_035936055.1 Thermomicrobiales bacterium | reverse complement strand
ATCATTGACCGCACCACCGGTACCGTCACGTTCCGGCGGGTGACCGTCATCAGCATCACCGCCGACCGCCCCGCCACACTCGAGGCCGGCATCGTCGTCGCTCTCGTCGGGCTGGCGACCGCGATCGGCTATCGGACGGATGTCACCATGGCGATTGCAGGGGCACTCATTGGCTGGGGCGGTCTCGCCAGCGCAATCTGGTTCATCGCCGATCGCTTCATGAGCACGCCGACCTCACGAGAGGACTTCCAGCCACTGGTGCGGACCATCGGATATGCGACGGCTCCCGCCATGTTGAACGTCATCCACTTCATCTGGTGGCTGGGACCACTCGCCGCCGGCTTCGGCACGCTCTGGGCCTTCGCGGCCACCGCCTTCGCCGTCCGGCAGACCACCCGATTTGGATGGCTGCGCGTCATCGCGCTTACCGTTGGCGGCGGCATCGTGGTCAACGTGCTCGGATTCATGCTTGCAGCCATCGCCGGAATCGCCCCGCAGGTCTGGTAACCTGCTCCCCCTCCCCACGGGACGACGCCCCGACTGCAGCAGTCGGGGCGTCGCCATGCATCGACCCGAACGGGTTTCAATATGGCACCATGGCTCCCGGCAACCGCAGCGCCGCCGTTCCTAGTGGTCGAAAGGATGCACCGTCGCATGGCCAGCAACCCCGCCCTGATCGAGATCCGAACGGTCTCCAGCGAGGAATACCTCGAAGCCGGCCGCCCCATCGCCAGCTATGCCTTCGGTCCGTCGCCACAGCAAACCGACATGGAACGCGCGCGGCAGAACCTGCCGTACTACGAGCGGACCACCAACCTCATCGCGTTCGTCGCTGGGGGCGCCCAGGCATCGATGGTGAGCCACGAGATGACGCAGAACGTGCGTGGCATGGTGGTCCCGATGGGCGGCGCCGGCGGTGTCGCCTCGATGCCGGTCGGGCGCCGGCAGGGAATAGTCAGGCGGATGTTCGAGCGGGTGTTCGAGCTCTACCACGACGCCGAGATGCCGAGCGCAACCCTCTACCCGTTTCGCGACTCATTCTACGAGCGGCTCGGCTATGCCAGCTTCCCCAAGCCTCGGTTCCTCACACTGAGACCGGAAGCACTCGTGCCACTGGTTCGCCATGACAAGCCGGGCACCTGCGAGCAACTCGCCATGAAGGACGGTTTCGATGAGTGGCGGGCCTTTCTCGAGCGGTTCCAGCGGCACACACATGGCTTTGCCCTCGCCCATGTCACCAAGGCTCGTCAGGCGCGAGTCCTCAACGAGTCGTGGGTGGCACTTGCCCGGTACGAAGGCGAGGTGGTCGGGGCGATGACATTCAAGATCACCGGCTATGGGGAAAAGCTCATCGCAGACACGTTCTACACGGTGAACAGCATCGGCCGGTATCTGCTGCTGGACTGGATCGGTCGCCACACCGATCAGGTCAGGGAGGCCGTCATTGAGCTCCGGCCGGACGAGTACCCGGAGGTCTGGTTCCATGATCTGGGCGAAGCCACGCGGACCGATGCCGAGCGTGCATGGCCCGGCCCGATGGGTCGAGTGGTCGACGTGGAAAAGCTGAGCGGCATCGGCGCTGGTCAGGGAGAGATCACGCTCGAGATCCGGGATCTGATATGTCCGTGGAACAACGGTATCTTCACTCTGCGGGCCGAGAGCGGCGTGCTGGCGGTCGAGGCGACTGATGCCAAGCCGGCTGGACACCTGACGATCCAGGGACTCTCGGCACTCGTCTTCACCGGGCATGATCCGGCAGGCTTCTGCTTCCGTGGCTGGGGCGATCCCGATACCGAGACGCAGGCAACCCTCCGCGCGCTCTTCCCGCCTGCGATTCCCGACATCCACGAGAAGTTCTGACGGCTGGAACGGCAAGAGATTTCGTGTACCCCCAACACTTGATTTCCGGGCCTGCCGACACCTGCGCCAACGGACGCCAAGACGGGGGAGGGGCGTCTCTGTACCCCTCCCCGGTTTTCGTTCGGTTATCAGGCAGATCTCTATCCCTCGAGAAGGAGCGTCTCGGGATCCTCGACCATCTGCTTGATCTTGACGAGGAACTGCACGGCCTGCTGCCCGTCGACGATCCGATGGTCGTACGAGAGCGCCACATACATCATCGGACGGATCACCACCTCGCCATCGACCGCGACCGGTCGCTGCTGGATAGTGTGCATGCCGAGGATGCCCACCTGCGGCGTGTTGAGGATCGGCGTGGAGAGCAACGACCCGAACACGCCACCGTTGGTGATTGTGAAGGTGCCACCCTGCAGCTCGCTGATCGCCAGCTTGTTCTCGCGCGCCTTGCCCGCAAGCTCGATGATCTCCCGCTCGATGTCCGCGAAGCTGCGCCGGTCGGCATTGCGCACGACCGGAACCACGAGCCCCTCCTCGACACCGACGGCGATACCGATGTCGTAGTGCTTCTTCAGGATCAGCTCGTCGCCCTGCAGCTCGGAGTTGACCTCAGGGAAGGCCTTCAGCGCCCCCACTGCCGCCTTGGTGAAGAACGACATGAAGCCAAGGTTGACGCCGTGCTGCTCCTTGAAGGATTCCTTGCGGCGCTTGCGGAGGTCCATGACCGCCGACATGTCGACCTCGTTGAAGGTCGTGAGCATCGCCGCGGTCTGCTGTGCCTCGACGAGCCGTTTGGCGATCGTCTGCCGACGGCGCGAGAGCCGGATTCGCTCCTCGTCTTCGCGCTGTTCGGCAGGCGCAGGGGCAGGGGTCGGCTGGGCTGTCTCTGGCTGCGGCGGAGCGGCGACAGGCGCTGCTGCCCCGCCCTGCCCGCGCTGGCTGGCGAGATAGGCGACGATGTCATCACGGGTGATCCGACCGCCGGCGCCAGTGCCGGAGACCTTGGCGAGGTCGATCGCGTGCTCCTCTGCCATGCGACGCACGGCGGGCGCGGCACGACCGGCGCCATCTTCAGCAGCCGACGGCTCGGGAGCCTCCTCGGTGGCAGCAGCTGCGGGGGCCGGCTCGGGTTGCGGCTCGGTGGCGGGCGCGGTGGACGCGGCCTCCACCTCAGCCGGCTCCTCGGCTTCGGCCTCGGCTGGCGCGCCGGCCCCGTTGCCGCCACCGGCCTCGATCACGCCAAGCACCTCACCGACGGTGACGGTGTCGCCCTCCTCCTTCTGGATGGCGCCCAGCACACCATCGTCCTCGGCGGTAACGTCCAGGTTGACCTTGTCCGTCTCCAGCTCTAGGATCGTCTCGCCCCGAGAGATTGCGTCACCCTCGGACTTCAGCCACTGGCCGACGACTGCGTCGACCAGGGATTCTCCCAGCGGCGGAACCTTGATTTCGATCGCCATATGCGCCTTGTTCTCCTCAACTCATGCGGGGCCGGGTGCGCCGTCACGCCCCCTCGCCACATCGTCACCCGTGTGGCGTCCTTCTCGCTACTCGGCGGGCGATGCGGCAACCGCCGCCCGATCGCGCGCGCCCTTCTTGCTGTCTCGCTTCCGGCCAGATGGCGCGGCACCGTTCGTCGCCGCGCCGCCGGCAGCGCGCTGGGGCTCGAACGCCCCCGCGACGATCGCCGCCTGCTCCTCGTTGTGCTGCTCCAGCGAGCCTTCCGCCGGCGCCGCGCGCTCGGTACGTCCGATGTACCGCACCGGGTAGGCGTCCTCGATCAGGTCGCGCAGGCGCTGAACCATGAACGACCACGCGCCCATGTTCTTCGGCTCTTCCTGCAGCCAGACGATCTCCTCGAGATTCGGGTAGCTGTCGATGACGTCCCGGAGGATCGAGCTCTGGAACGGGGCCAACTGTTCGACCCGGACGATGGCAACGTGCTCCGTCTCGTCGCGCTGGTCGCTGGCCTCAAGGTCGATGGCGACCTTGCCTGTGCAGAGGACCAGCCGGGTCACCCTGTCCTTGCGGTCCTGCGCCTTCGCGTCGTCGATCACCGGGAGGAAGGTACCCTCCGTGAACTGCTCCGGGCTGGACGATGCCATCGGGTTCCGGAGCAGGCTCTTCGGCGTCATGAGCACCAGCGGTCGCGGATCGCGATCGAGCCTGGCAGCCTGGCGGCGGAGCAGATGGAAGTACTGTGCCGCACTGGTGACGTTTGCCACACGCATGTTATCGCCGGCGGCGAGCTGCAGGAAACGCTCAAGGCGCGCACTGGAGTGCTCCGGACCCTGTCCCTCGTATCCGTGCGGCAGAAGCAGCACGAGCGTTGGCTCCTGGCCCCACTTCGAGCGGGCGGAGGAGAGAAACTGGTCGATCACGACCTGAGCGCTGTTGACGAAGTCGCCGAACTGCGCCTCCCACAGCACAAGCGCCTCGGGCGCCTGCACGCTGTAGCCGTACTCGAAGCCCATCGCCGCATTTTCGGAGAGCGGGCTGTTGTAGACGGCGAACGAGGCCTTGGCCTCCGGCAGCTGCGCCAGCGGCGCGTAGGCCTCGCCGGTCTTGGCGTCGTGGAGCACGATGTGCCGCTGGCTGAATGTGCCACGCTGCGCATCCTGACCGGTCAGGCGGATCGGCACACCATCGGCCAGCAGCGCCGCGAAGGCGAGTGCCTCGGCATGGGCCCAGTCGATCTTGCCCTCGCCCGTCTGGACGATCTGCGCGCGACGCTCCCAGAGTCGCTTGAGTTTGCTGTTCGGAGTGAAATCCTCCGGCAGCTTGTGGACCCCGGCATCCAGCGCCTTGAGCCGGTCCTCGGAGAGAGCGGTCTCGACCTCCTCGCGCGGTCCTGATGTCAGCTCCACCTGTTCGTCGTAGGTATCCTGACCTTCGGTGATGCCGCGACGAATCTTCGCGAGCCGGTCGAGCATGCGCCGCTCCATGGCCGCAGCGTCGTCCTCGGTGAGCACGCCCTTCTCGGCCAGCCGATCGGCCCAGATGGCGCGCACCGTCGGGTGCTTGCTGATCTTCTGGTAGAGCACCGGCTGTGTGAAGGCGGGCTCGTCACCCTCGTTGTGGCCCCAGCGGCGGTAGCCGACCAGGTCGATCAGGAAGTCCTTGCCGAACTGGCGACGGTACGCCATCGCCATGCTGGCTGCCTGCAGGCACGCGAGCGGATCGTCGGCGTTGACATGCACAACCGGGATCTCGAAGCCCTTGGCGAGGTCGCCAGCGTAGAGCGTCGAGCGGGCATCGCGCCAGTCGGTGGTGTAGCCGATCTGGTTGTTGACGATGATGTGGATGGTCCCCCCAACCGAATAACCGGCCAGGCTCGAGAGGTTGAGCGACTCGGCCACCACGCCCTGTCCGGGGAACGCGGCGTCGCCGTGCAGCAGAATCGAGAGAGAGCACGACGTGTCCTGCTCGGAGCGGCCGGGCGTGGTCCGGTCGTCCTGCCCTGCGCGGGTCATTCCGAGCACGATCGGGTTGACCGCCTCGAGGTGGCTCGGATTCGGCGCCAGCACGACCGGCATCTTGACGCGCTCGCCGGTTTCCGGGTTGCGGGCCAGCCGAGCGCCGAGATGGTACTTCACGTCACCGGTGCGGACGTCATCGGCCGACTCCGTGCTGGCAGCGGCTCGACGCTTGCCGCCCTCGAACGCGGCGATGATCGCGCCATAGGGCTTGCTGAGAATATGGGTCATCACGTTCAGCCGGCCGCGGTGGGCCATACCGAGAAACACCTGGCGCGTGCCAGCAGCCGAGGCGTCGTCCGTGATCTGGTCCAGCATGGGAACGAGGATATCATTCCCTTCGATGGAGAAGCGCTTCTGGCCGAGATAGGTCTGGTGGAGGAAGCGCTCGAAGACCTCGACCTGGGTGAGCCGCTCCAGCAGCTTGCGCTGGGACGCCTCATCCGGCTCGACTTCGAACCGGCCCGACTCGACGGCATCGTTGAGCCAGATACGCTCGTCAGACTCCTGCACGTGGTCGAAGTCAAACCCGATCCGGGTCGTGTACCGCCGACGGAGGCGCTCGATCGCCTCGAATGCGTTGGCGGCCCCGTCAGCCGCCTCGCCACCGACGATCTCCGCTGGCGTGCTCTTCAAATCGTCCTCGGTGATGCCATAGGTGGCAGGGTCCAGCTCGGGCGCTCCAGGCGGCTCGCTCCCCAGCGGGTCCAGCGGCACCGCCAGGTGGCCATACTCGCGGATGCCGGTCGCCAGATTGACCGCGGCAGCGACCTTCAACAGGTCGACGGTGCTCCCGGCAACCGCCGTGGCCACGCCGGGCGTCGGCTGAGCCCCGTCTTCGGTCGGCGGCGTGAAGGACTCGAAAAAGGCCCGGCTCTCGGCGTCGACTGACCCCGGGTCAGCCAGATACCGATCGTAGAGCTCCAGCACGTAGCCAGCGTTGGGCCCGAAAAACGTGTGCAGGTCGCTCATGATACTGTCCGTTCGGCTCCCTGACGCGCGCTCCCACCGCCTGGTGGGCCGACACGTCTGCTACTTGTTCGCTGTCGTTCTCATGCCATCGACCGCAGCCCACGGCGGAGGCTGTAAACTCGTCTGCGTGAGAAGATCGCATGGTCTGTGCCGACGGTACAACTCCCAGGGTTGCCCCCAAGCATACCATGCGGAGGGGCCAATCCGGCGTTACCGTCCCACCATGGTGAACGCCTGTCAACCCCGGTTTTGTGCCGGTTTTCAGCCCAGATTACGAGATTGGAGGTTACCCCTCGCGGGTCGCGCCGGGATCGACGAGCCCCTCCCGGATGGCATAGCTGGCGGCGGCAGTTCGGCGGTTGACACCGAGCTTGGCGAGGACATTGGAGACATGCGTCATCGCGGTACGCGGCGCGATGGAGAGCGCTTCGGCAATCTCCTTGTCGGAGGCGCCGCGTACTAGCAGGGCGAGCACCTGGCGTTCCCGGCGTGTGAGCCCGAACGCCCTTGCCTTACGAGTCGCGGCGGCGGGATCGAAGACCCCGTTGACGCCGGCAGTACCCACCTCGCCTGTCTCCAGTCGCTCCTGGATCTGGACAATGAGCGCAGCCGCCTCCTGAACCGCCTGGTTGAGCCACTGCCGTCGCCCGATCGTGTGCTCCCGCGAGACCACCGACTCGCCGAGCCGCTGGGTGAGCATTGCAAGCACGCGATCGGTGGCGGCACACTCTCGCTGCGGGTGATGCAGGTTCTCCCGCTCGCGCACCCCTTGTGTCGTGCCGAAGAGGCGAATGGCGTCACGGTCGAAACCATAGCTCACGGCCGAGGTGGCAATCGTGTCAATCACGGAAAGGACCATGCGCCGGGAGCCCATGCGCTGGGAGACCTCCAGCGCGCGGCCGAGCCGCTTCATCGCCTGAACCGGCCTCCCGGTCGCGAGGTCGAGCCGCCCCAGCCCCAGCATCAGCATCGCAAGGCTGTACGAGTCGTCGACCTGGGTCTGGTACTCCAGCCCCTCGTCAAACCACCTCCGCGCACGGTCGAACTCCTTCCAGAAGAAGGCGACCTGTCCGAGTGAGCAGCAGCTGAGGGCCATGCCGCGCAGATTGCCGATCTCTCGCCGGATGCTGAGCGCTTCCATGTGCAGGCTCTCGGCGCGATCATAGTTCCGCTCCTCGATAGCGAGGTCACCGAGGTTGGAGAGCGTGTTGGGCAGGGCGCGCGGGTCGCCACCATCGCGACGCAGGGCGAGACTCTCCTCCAGGCTCGATCTCGCCCGCTCGATCCTGCCCTGGAGCAACTGCACCAGGCCGAGATTGTTGAGCTCATCGGCAACGCCATCACGATGATCGGCAGAGCGGTAGAGCGCCAGGCTCTCCCGGTAATGGCGCTCCGCCTCCTCGTGCTTGCCGAGATCCAGCAGCAAATTGCCGAGGCGGTTGACCGCCTCGGCCTCTATCAGTACCGGAATCTCGACCGTGTCACGGCAGGCCAACGCCTGCTCCAGCCATCGCGCTCCCTCCGCAACATGACCGCGCACTAACCAGTAGCGCCAGACCGACGAGGCGAGATGGACGCCCTGCACGCCGAACTCGCGCGGGTACTCGAGCGCGAACTGAAGCGCCCCGCGGATGTTGCCCTGCTCAAGATCGAGCCGATCGAGCCAGATGCGTTGCTCAGGGCCGAAGAGCAGCTCGTCGAGGTTCGCCAGATGTTCATAGGAGTGCACCAGCAGGCGCATCCGCATCAGCAGGAGCTCACGCTCAGCACGCAGCTGCTCTCGGCCAAACTCCTGGATGGTCAGGAGCATCCGGAAGCGAACATCCTCGTGCAATCCGGTCACCGCCTGCAGCAGGCTCTTGTCAGCCAGCGACTCGAGATGACCCAGCACGTTGCCGATTGGTTCGAGATCGGACGGGGACCCGTCGTACTCCTCGACAAAGGCACGCTCCTGCTCGGCGAGCGGTCCAGCCACCACCGCCTCGGCGGCTTCCAGCGAGAAGCTGTTCGGAAAAATGGATACGCGCCGGAAGACGGCCTTCTCCTCCGGACTGAGAATGTCGTAGCTCCAGGCGATCGCATTGCGCATCGTCTGGAGACGATCCGGGAGATCGCGCGGACCACCGGTAAGCAGCCCCATGCGATCGTCAAGGCGGTTGAGCAGCGCCTGCAAGGAGAAGAGCTTGGTGCGGGCAGCCGCCAGCTCGATCGCCAGCGGCAACCCGTCGAGCAGCGCGGTGATCTCGCCGACCGTCCGGACCATCTCAGGGGTAGGGGCGAACGCCCGGTGGGCAGCCTGGGCACGCTCGATAAAGAGGCGCACCGCCGGATACTCCTCAGTCGGCACACCATCGAGCATGACACCGTTCGGCGAGTTGCCCCTGACGGGTGGCGTCTCCAGCGGGCTGACGGTGTACTCGTGCTCGCCGGCGATATGCAGCGGCATGCGACTGGTGACGAGGAAGGCAACGTTCGGGCAGTCGCTGGCGAGCCGGGAGATCACCATGCCGGCCTCAGCCACCTGTTCGAAGTTGTCGACCAGCAGGAGAGTCCGGCGCTGGCCGATGACGCGGACGAGGCGCGCCATGATCGACTCGGCGCCGGACTCCATGATCCCGAACTCGTGCGCAATCGCGGGCAACACGAGATCCGGGATGGTGATCGTGGCCAGATCGACGATCACGACGCCATCCGGCAACGCGCTCTCGAGCCGATTGAGGACATGAAAAGCGAGCCGGGTCTTCCCTACCCCGCCTGGTCCCGTCAGCGTTACGATCCGGACATCGCCTCGCGCAAACAGATCCGCGATCGCCCGGGCGTCGCGCTCCCTCCCCACGAAGCTCGTCCTGAGCAGCTGCGGCGTCAGCCGATACATCAGGTTTTCCGGATCTCGCCGAGTGGAGCCAGCCACACACCCGACGAGGATCACAGCCAGGGCAGGAGCTGCCCCGACCAGCGCTCGCATCCGTTCGTTCAGCGTTCGGACGGCAGTCCCTCCAGCCGCGCCTCGAACGATTGCGATGTGTTGCTGTCTTTATTGTATCTATCATACAGGCATCAGGCAATTGCGGCATAAATACTGAATCCCGCGCACTTCTGATGGGAGCCGCGTGCCGTAGCGTAGGATAAAGTCAGGACGCGCAGGGAAAGGACACCCCATGCCTCACCTCAATCGTCGCAACCTCGTCGGCGCGGCACTCGCGGCAGCCATCGTGCCCATCGCCTCTGCTGGCCAGTCGCAACAGCCGGGTCCGACCGTCTGGCCAGTGCCGGACTGGCCACGGACGAACTCCGCCGAGATGAACGTCGACCCGGCCCTGCCAGAGCTCCTGGCGAACGCCGGTGCAGCCACGCCGAGCGTGACCGGCGTAGTTGTCACTCGTGCCGGCCGGATCGTCGCCGATTACTGGGCGGACGGCTGGGGGCCCGACGACCCGATCGATATCCGCTCGTGTACCAAGAGCGTCGTCGGCGCGCTCGTCGGTCGCGCCCGGCATGACGGTCTGCTCCCCGATCTCACAGTGACCATCGGCGAGCTGATCCCGGAACGGATCCCCGAGGGCGCCGACCCCGCCGTGGCGAACATCACCCTCTGGAGCCTGCTGACGATGACGTCGGGGCTGGCGTGGACCTGGCAGGACGACTACCCCCGGCTGGAAGCGGCAGCAGACCCGGTCGCGCTCACACTGGGACTGCCGATCGCCGCGCCGCAGGGAACGGCCTACGTTTACAACAGCGGCGACTCCCATATCATCGGGCTAATGGTCGCCGCGGCGGCTAGGATGCCGCTGGAGGAATACGCCGAGGAGGCGCTCTTCGCGCCGCTCGGCATCACCATGCACGGCTGGCGCCGGACGCCACAGGGCGAGGTGATCGGCGGTTATGGGCTGCAGATCGTGCCGGAGGACATGGCGCGGCTCGGCTACCTCTACCTTCGCGACGGGGCATGGAACGGCGAGCAGCTCATCGCGCCGGAATACATCGAACAGAGCATCATCGTGCAGAGCAGTGGTGATCCGACCGGCGGTACGCCCTACGGCTACCAGTGGTGGGTCACGACGACCTGGACCGGCTACGATGCCTTCTATGCGCTCGGATACGGAGGCCAGTACATCTGGGTGGTGCCGGCGCTCGAGCTGGTCATCGCCATCGCGGTGGGCGACATCTCGGTGCCGCTCTATCCCCCACGCCCGATCATCGAGCAAACCATCATCCCGCTGATGTACTAGCCACACCCCGGAGGTTTCGTCATGGATGCTTCCCTCCTCATCACGCTGGTGTCGCTCATCCTCGCGCTCGGCGTAGTAGTGAAGGTGCAGTCCGCGCCACCCGGCACGCCCTGGAGCCGCGAGGCAATCTGGCACTCCATCCGCAGCGGCTTCCGGGAGACGGAGTACCCATGGCCGCGCCCCGCCAGCTACTTCACGGAGAACATCCCGAAGACCTGGCCGATTCGCAGCTTCCTGCTGGTCGCCAACGAGGAGCTGGCGGCGATGCGCCGGACGCTGCAATCGGCCCAGGCAGTTCATCTGCCGGCCGACATCATTCGGTCATATGACGGGAACATGCGACAGGCCGGCCGCCTGCTGAACCGCAACGCCGATCGCGTCGTGGAAGCCGCGCGTGCCGGAGCGACCTCGCCCCAGCTCGAAGAGGCGCTGATTCGCAAGCAGCACAGCCTGGAGCGGCTGGTGGACGCCCTGCAGGAAGCGCGCGGCAGCCTCGCGGCGCTGATCGTCACCGGGCTGGAGGACCAGCGCGACCTGGACCAGGTCGCCCACAGCCTGCAGGCATGGTCGGAGGCGCTGCGCGAGGTCTCGGCCGACACCGCCCACGCCGACCTGCATGCGATCCGCGATTGACCCTCACCCAACCATTCCGTAAGCACGTGCCCAAAAGGGGTAGCGACAAAACACCATGGATGGGGTATGGTATTGGCACATCGGCCCAGTGGGCAAAGTGAAGAGCCGACCGTACAAGGAGGATCTGTCATGATTCGTCGTACTTCCGCAGGTCGTTCGCACCAGACTGAATTTTCGCGCCGAACACTCATACAGGGTGCCGGAAGTCTCGGCGTGGCAACCTACCTCGCCACCCGCGCGACCGGTACGGGTGCCGCGACACTCGTGCAGTCGACGCCGTCGGTGGACATCTCCGGGACCTCCCTGAGCATCCTTCAGTGGTCGCACTTCGTCCCCGCCTTCGATGAGTGGTTCCCGCAGTTCCTGCAGGAGTGGGCTGATGCAAACGGCGTCACGGCCACCGTCGACATGATCAACACCGCTGACGTGCCGGCGACCTTCGCGGCCGAGATCAGCGCCGAGCAGGGTCATGACATCGTCGAGCACATTGCCTCGCTCCCCCAGTACGAGGAGTCCGTCCTCGACCTGACCGAGCTGGTGCAGGAAGCAGAGCGCCGCCACGGGCCGCAGCTCGAGATGGCCAAGCGCAACTCGTGGAACCCGACCACCGACAAGTACTACGGCTTCTGCCACGGCTACGCCCCGGATCCCGCCAACTATCGCAAGAGCCTGTGGGAAACGGTTGGGCTGGAGAACGGCCCCTCCACCTATGACGAACTGCTCGATGGCGGCACCCAGATCTGGAACGAGCAGGGCGTCCAGATGGGCATCGGCATGTCGCAGGAGATCGACTCCAACATGGCCGCGCAGGCTATGTTGTGGGCCTTCGGCGCAGCTGTGCAGGACGAGAACGAGAACATCATCATCAACTCACCCGAGTCCGTCGAAGCCGTTACCTACATGAAGACGCTGTTCGAGAGCTGCATGACGCCGGAGGTCTTCGGCTGGAACGCCGCCAGCAACAACCAGTTGCTCGTCGCCGGCCAGGCGTCCTACATCCTCAACTCGATCTCCGCCTACCGCACTGCCCAGAAGCAGCAGCCGGAGGTGGCCGAGGACATCTTCTTCAGCACGCCGCTGGTCGGCCCGGGAGGCGAGGACCGGGCGCTGGCGCACGGTCACGCGGTCTTCACCGCGATGATCCCGACCTACTCACAGAACCAGGACACGGCCAAGGAGTTCCTGCTCCACCTCGTCGCCAACTACGAGGCGGCGAGCCGCGCCAGCGAGCTCTACAACTTCCCGGCCTTCCCGGAGACCTTCCCATCCCTTGTCGAGGACGGGGGCCCGCTGGACGATGACCCCAGCGGCTCCGTGCCGCCCGACAAGCTGGCGCCGCTGAAGACCGCCGAGGAGTGGACCGTCAACCTCGGCTGGCCCGGGCCAGCCAACGCCATGATCGGCGAAGCCTTCAACACCTTCATCCTTTCCGACATGATGGCACAGGCCGCTCGCGGCGACATGACGCCGGAGGAGGCGGTCGCTGACGCCGAGGCGAAGCTTGAGGAGATCGCCCAGCGGTGGCGTGACGAAGGGCTGATGGGCGGCGGCCAGTAGGCGTACCGCCGACCCGCGACGAGGGATTCCGTGGTGGACCGGTAGCATCGATGCCCAGCGAAGGCGGCGTCGATCCTGCCGGTCCGCATCATGGAACGACCGAGAACAGAGCAGGACACCATGGCACGAGTCGAAACGCGGGGACTAGTCAAGGACTTCGGTGAGGGCGCCCCCGCGGTCAACGGCATCGATCTCCGAACCGAGGATGGCGAATTCGTGGTGCTGCTCGGCCCGTCCGGGTGTGGCAAGACCACGCTCCTCCGCATGATCGGTGGCCTGGAAAAGCCGACATCTGGCGAGATCCTCATCGGG
>DASYWL010000236.1:0-6444 GCA_035936055.1 Thermomicrobiales bacterium | reverse complement strand
CCGTCGAGCACCTTGGTCCGGACCTCCTCTGCGGAGTTGTCCGAACGGTAGTCGCCAGCGGAGACCGTCCAGCCGATCGGCAGATACCCCTCTTCAGCGATGATCCTCTCCACACGCGCATCGGTATCGGAGGCGTAGGCGGTGTAGTAGCGAGCGACGGGGTAACCCAGCACGCTCTTGATGCGAGTGGCGCTGTTGTGAACCTCGGCGACGACCTGCGCGTTGGCGGCGTGTGTGAGGAAGGTCTGTGTGTCACCGTGAGATCCGATGACCGCGCGGGTATCTCGATCGAGCCGGCGCAGGTAGTCCGGGTAGGATTCCGCCCACCAGCCCATGGCGAAGACCGTCACCGGCACCTGCGTTTCGGCGAGCGCCGCCAGGATCGACTCGGATGGCTGCTTCCCAATCCCGGCGTTGAAGATCAGCGCTATGCGGTCGCAGCCGGGCACGCCCTTCCGTACTAAGGAGCGGTCGGACCGATGCGTGAGGAAGAGCTCGTAGGCCCAACCGTCGGTTCCGAAACTGCATACCGGCAGGAAGCCGTTTGCCTGCTCGCCGGTCTTCTCCAACTCAGTACCCAGCGCTGCATTGCCGGCGATCCGGCAGGTCAGCGACGGGCAGTCGCGGAGGTAGAGCGTGTCGGTGGCGATCACGTCCACCGTGCTGGCTCTGGCTGGCGGGGAGGGTTCCGCCACCGCGATGACCGGCACCGTCGCCAGCAGCAGCATCACCAGCAGCAGGAGTACGTGGCTGGACTGCGATGCCGGGGCGGGGCTGTTCGGGTGGTAGATGCCGCGCTGTTGAACCATACGCGGATTATAGCGTACGTACACACCGATGGGGGTCGCGACGAGCCGTCCGGGGCCGATCCGGCGCGATGGTACTCTTCCTTGCATTCCCTCTCTGCTGGATGATCTCCCGAAACTACGACAGTGCCGACCAACGTGCGACGCGACGTATTCCACTGCGTTAGCTGGTTTCCCTCACAGTTACACCAACTCGGCATTACTGTGGTTGTACCACTGTTAGCTCCCGTGGCGTGCGGCGGTCTCTTTGGAGTCCCGCTACGAAAGAAACGAGCTAAACGAACTAATTCGCCGTTCTGCCCGGTTTCATGGCGAAACTGTCGCCGCCCCTGCCTGTACGAAGAAAACGAACAAATACGAAGTAATTCGGCCGGTGGCAACGCGTCCACAGTGTACGTTGCGTTTCCCCTTGACTTCTTGCTGTTCGGATGCGAAGATCAAGGTGGTCCCCCGCCAGGTCGCCTAGTGGGGGATGCTGCATCTGTGACGGCACTCATAGATTGCAAATCAAGAATTCAAATAGCCAGTGAGGACACCACTCCCACGCTTGAGCGCGTGAAGAGCCGGGCCCACTTGGAACCAGTGTCAAGCCATGGACATCCCCTGCTGTGATACCGGCACCGAGTGAGCCCGGCTTTTTGCGTTGTCGGAAAGGAGGCCAATCAGTACCGCTCGTCTGTCGTTCGTTGTCACGTATCGAGGTGAGACACATGACCACCCAGGAGCTCGAGCAGCGCATCGCGTTTCGCATTGAAGAGGCGGCGCGGGTCATCGGTGCCAGCCGCTCCAAGATGTACGAGCTAGTCGCTAGCGGCGAGATCCCGTCATTCCGTGTGGGGCGGGCCGTTCGTGTGAGCAAGAAGGCACCGGAGGAATGGATTGCACACCAGGAGTCGCATACCGCGGCAGAGGCAAAGCGAAAGCGCCGGGCGCGCAACACCCGACGCTTTCTGAAAGGACGCCCACCGTGACGGCCATGAATGTACCCACATCATACCATGCACGAGGTGCCCTCGCGCCTCAGTGTATCCACGATCTCCGATTCCTGTACACCGAGTACCTCGAGCTCGAATCGCGGCATCACAAAGAGGTCCGCGAGGAGCAGCGCCGGGCGGGCATCGACACCGCCGACGTCGATTTGCAGATCGATGCGCTCGACGCCGAGCTCGTGCGCCGCGCCGCACTCTACCTCCAGTCTGACGAGTTGCCGCCATGGCCGCGGCTGGACGATGAGCGATACGCGCAGCTGCTCGAGGATGCGCGCGAGCTCAAGGCTATTTGGCCGCTCGCCGACTTCCTCACACGAGTTGTCGGGTTGGAGCTCCATGGGCGTGGCCCTGGGCTTGCCGGCGACTGCCCGTTCCACCAGAGCAAGAGTCGGGCGAGCTTCAAGGTCTCGACCGAGAAGAACGTCTGGCACTGCTTCGGCTGCAACAAGGGCGGCGATCTCTTTCGATTCGTCGGCGGGTACTACGACGTCACGTCGTTTCCTGATCAGGTCCGGAAAGTCGAAGAGGTCACCGCCACGATGTGGAGTCGTCGAGCCTGATCACTGCTGTCCAGGACGAGATGCGCCGCGAGCTCGAGGCGGTGCTGCGATGAGCGCTGTGCCGCTGAATGATGAGTTCGTGCGACGTTTCGGCGACTACAAGCCCCGCAAGCAGGCTGCCGAGGATGTCGAGTACGAGGAGATCGGGCCGGCGGTCAGCCGGTTAAACGTCAAGCCGGAGATGCATCCCGCGGCATATTACGGACTCGCCGGCGACGTTGTGCGGGCGATCACGCCGACCACCGAAGCGGATCCGGTCGCCGTGCTGGTGACCTTCCTGGCCGAGTTCGGAAATGCCGTGGGCCGGCGTCCGCACATGATGATCGGCGAGTCTCGCCATGGTGCGAACCTCTTCGTTGTCCTCACCGGTGAGACTGCGCGTGGGCGCAAGGACGACTCAACCAAGGGCGTCAAACGGTTCATGCAGGAAGCTGATCAGACGTGGACGTTCGATCACCTCATGGGCGGGCTGTCCTCTGGATAGGGCATGATTCACACCATTCGCGACGATGTCGTGAACGCCGAAGGCGAAACGGTTGCTGAGGGCGTGGAGGACAAGCGGGCGCAGTTTATCGAAGAGGAGATGTCGCAGCTGCTGAAAACGGCTCAGCGGCAGGGAGCCACAATCTCCGAGATGATCCGCCGCGCATGGGACTCGCCCGATGTTCTCCGGACCATCACGAAGACGAGCCCGAGCAAGGCGACCGATCCGCACATCTCCATCATCGGCCACATCACCAAGAGCGAGCTGGCGAAGCACATCACCGAGACAGAGCTCGCCAACGGGCTGGCCAATCGCTTCGCATGGTTCCGTGTGCATCGTACCCGGCTCCTGCCGGATCCTCGCCCGATAGCTCTGGAAGTCGTTCAGGAGCTCGGTGGGCGTATCCACGAGGCGCTTGTCTACGGGCGTTCGGTCGACAAGGTGAGCCGCGATCCCGAGGCTTCCGACCTCTGGAAGATTGCATACAGCGGTCTCGAGGAAGACCGGCCCGGGCTGGCCGGTGCCATCATTGCCCGCTCTTCCCCCATCGTCTGTCGGCTCAGCCTGATCTATGCGCTCCTCGATCACTCGCCGGTGATCCGTGCCCCACACCTCGAGGCTGCCGTCGCTGTGTGGGATTACGCGCAGAAGCCCGTCGAGAGCATCTTCGGCGACATGACCGGGGATGACGTCGCCGACCGGATCATCGACGTGCTCACCACGGAGGGCCAGCAGACGCGCACGCAGTTGCATGAAGCGTTCGGTCGCAATGTGTCCGCGGCGCGGATCGGGCAGGCGCTCACCATGCTGCACCACGCAGGGAAGATCCGCGCATTCAAGCAGAAGCCGAAAGGGGCAGGCCGGCCCAGCACGGTGTACCGCCTGGCGGAAAGCGGGGTGGAGTCGTGAGCGTGCTCGAGCAGCTCCACCAGGCGAAGGCGGCACGTAACGCCAAGCTCCGCACCTTGGCCGTCGGCGCGGATCTGATCCCGCGCTCGGACCGCAACGACCCGCACCTGATCAATGTCGACCCTTGGGAGCTTGTTTCCCGGGCGATGAATGCCGAGGTACGGGCTACCGGCCTCGCACGCCTCTCAGTCACGGTCGAGCGCCTACCCGAGGCGCTTCGGGCGCGGGCGGAGGAGATCGGCATCGAGCTGGCGCGGGCCGGCATGCTCGAAATCGGCCGATGGGCGACCGATGTCCAGCTGGCGTATGTGCGGGTGGACGGCATCAGCGAGGAAGTGCAAGCGGCGATGTTCCATGCATGGGGTGTCGCGATTGAACATCTCAGCGAGGGAGATCTACCGGCATGAGCACCATCTCAACGATCAAGAACCTGCAGGCGAAGACCGGCTATACGTCGTTCAACGTCTCCGTCATCCATTGCAAGGCGAAGCTTCCGGCTGCGGTGTGGCGCTCGCTCTCGGTGGCCGAGCGGCCCTACGTCTGCCAGGACATCACCATTGTTGCCGTCGATGACGGCGGTGAAACCGCCGCCGTGATGCTGGCTCGGCATTACGACACACTCATTGAGCGCATCCGGCAGCTGGAGACCTGGATCGGGGAGTTCATCGAGGAATCGGACCAGGAGGAAGCCTCGTGACCGCCAGCAACCAGAGTCAGGCCCCACAACCGAACGACCAGGACAGCGAGTTGCTCGCCTACCCGCTCCAGGATGGCTGGCTGCTCACGGTGATCGGGCTCGGCGGCGAGGCGGATATCTGGCTGACCTAGAAGGGAGCGCCGGAGGTACGGTTCGGGCTCCGCGTTCCTGACCGGCTGCTCTTCGAGCTGGACGCGCTTGGTGTCACGCCGGCGCTCTGCCCGATCTTCGCACCATGAGCCAGGAGCAGCGCAACCGCATTGTCGACGCGCTCGAGAAGCTGCTCGATGCGCACATGCACCGGCAGGCGCCACGCTACCGCGTCGGGGACCGGCCGAGCAAGAGCTGTGTCGGCGGACACGGCCTCGAGTATCGCGACGTCGGGGCGATCACGCTACGAGAGGGGCGAGCACGATGACCAACAAGATTGAGCGGCAGCTCAGCGAGATCGAGAAGCGCCTCCACCTCGGCGGCGAGGGCGACTGGTGCGCTGCCTGTGTCCATGAGCAGCGCTTCCAGATCCTCTACGATGACGAGCCGGAGGCATGCTGTCCCGAGTGTGGCCGCGTGCTCGGCCCGTTGGAGGGGACGCGGGTGATTCGCATCGTGCTGCGAGAGGACGGCCCGCAATGAGCCGACTGCTCGAGAGCCAGATCGCCAGAATCGAGGAGCGAGCGCAGCGGACCCTGAGGGACACATGCACGCGATGTTGGGGCAGGGGCGCGATCATCCTTTGCGTCCCGAACGAAGAGGATGCGCATCTGCCCGAGTACAACTCAACAGCCTGTCCCGGCTGCGGCATGCAGCTCCGCTTCTTTCGGCGCGTCATCGGCATCAGTGAAGAAGAGATGTTCCCGGAGATGGTCGAGTCCGACAACAACGACGAATCGGTCGAGTGAGCCAGAAAGGCGGGATACGTGGCGAAGCACGAGCAATGCATAGGACCGACCAAATCCGGACAGCCGTGCAAGGGCACGCCGCTGCCCAGCAAAGCGTACTGCTTCGCCCACGATCCTGACCTCGACAACCAGCGCCAGTCGTGGGTGAAGCAGGCCGGCAAGGCGAAGAGCAACAAGGCCCGGATGAAGAAGCAGCTGGGCGACGGGTTCCTCGACATGAAGGATATCGACGGGATGCTCTGCCTCACCCTCAAGGGCGTGCTGGCCGGCAAGATCGAGCCCGGTGTCGCCAACGCGGCCGCGACGGTGGCCAAGACGATCCAGGGCATCCGGACCACGACCGATCTGCAGGAGCGTCTGGAAGCCATTGAGGAAGCACTCGACCGCGCCGACCGTCGGCGCTACGCATAGGAGCATCATCATGACCTTCACGCCGCAGATCACGACCGACACGCTGACCGTCCCGGCCGAGCTGGTTCCGCACGAGGAGGGCGCCGAGCCGATCCGGGCCACCATCTGGCTCAGCCTCACCCAGAACGACCTGATCCGGCGCGGCGTTGGTCGAGGATGAACATGCGGAACCGATCAGAGAGGCTGCACCCGTCCAAGGGCCGATATCTTTCTGGGCGGATGAGGTGTATGCTGGGGGACAGCATTCCCATGGGACCCCACCGACCCCGCAGCCCTCGCGCCTCCACTTGCCGAAAGAGGGTGACGTGTTTCCAGGTACCGAGGGGCTCTCGCCCCGTGCTGCGCTCGTGCAGCTGATTACCGCCTCCTGGGTCTCCCACACTGTCCGTGCCATGGCCGCCCTCAGCCTTGCCGATCACCTCGCGGACGGCCCGCGTACCTCCGCTGAGCTGGCGGACGCGACGGGCACGGACGCCTCGACCCTCGCTCGTTTTCTACGGACCCTGGCTGCGCTCGGCTTGGTCGCTCACGACGCGGAGGATAGGGCGGGACTGACTCCCCTCGGCGAGCTACTCCGTGCCAATGTGCCCGGTTCGCTGCGTCCCTACGCGCTCGCCATTGCCGCTCCCCACGTCGAGCGAGCTTGGCATGAGCTGCCGCAGGCGCTGCGTACCGGTGAGCCGTCCTTT
>DASYWL010000235.1:0-3526 GCA_035936055.1 Thermomicrobiales bacterium | reverse complement strand
AACCCCCGGTCGCCGTGGTGGCGACCGGGGGTTCCTGTGGTGCGACTGGTGTCGCGATCGTTCCTAGTAGGTCTCGAGGTAACGCTCGCGCTCCCAGTCAGAGACATAGGTGCGGAACGCGTCCCAGTCGGCTCGCTGCGCCTCGATCAACCGCTCGAAGATGTGGTCGCCCAGCGCCTCGCGGATGACGACGCTCTGCTCGAGCTCCTGGATCGCCTCGCCGAGCGTCGCCGGCAGCGTCGGGATGTTGCGACGCCTGAGATCCTCGTCGGTGAAGTGGTAGAGGTTCTCCTCCACCGGGTCCTCCAGCGGCAGCTCGTTCCGGATGCCGTCCATGCCGGCGGCCAGCATCGCGGTAAAGGCGAGATATGGGTTGCAGGACGGATCCGGGCAGCGCAGCTCGATGCGCGTCGCGTTGAGATTGCCTTGGCGGATCGCCGGCACGCGGATCAGCGCCGAGCGGTTGGTGCGCGCCCAGGCGACGTAGACCGGCGCCTCAAAGCCCGGCACCAGGCGGCGGTAGCTGTTCACCAGCGGTGCGATCACGCCACACAGCGCGCGAGCATGCTTGAGCTGACCGGCGATGAAGTGGCGCGCCATCTTCGAGAGACCGTAGGGATCACTCTCGTCCACAAAGGCGTTCTTGCCTTCGGTCGGGTCAAGGAACCCGAAGCTCTGGTGAACGTGCATGCCAGAGCCGTTCACGCCGGCCAGCGGTTTGGGCATGAAGGTAGCGTGTAGGCCGTGTCGCTGGGCGATGGCCTTGAGGATGTACTTGAAGGAGACCGCACGGTCGCCGGTCACCACCGCCGGGCCGTACTCGAAGTCGATCTCGTGCTGGCCGATCGCGACCTCGTGGTGGCTGGCCTCGACGTCGATATCCATCGCCATCAGCGCGCTGACCATGTCCTTACGGACGGTGGAGGCGAGGTCGGCGGAGAAGTCGAAGTAGCTGCCACGGTCGTGTGGCGCGGGTGCGATCCTGTCGCCGTCCTTCGAGAAGAGGAAGAACTCCAGCTCCGGCCCGACGTTGTAGGTGTACCCCATCTCGGCGAGCTTCTCGAGCTGCCGCAGGAGTACGCCGCGCGGGTCGCCGGGGAAGGGGTCGCCGTTGGGGTTGTGTACCCAGCAGATCACGCGCGCGGTTGGAAACGCGTCCCGCTCCCAAGGAAAGACCGCGTAGGTGGAGAGGTCCGGCTGCAGGTACATGTCGGACTCGGCGATGCGGGTGAAGCCGGCGATGGACGAACCGTCGATCCACTGCCCGCCCTCGACGACGTGCGAGAAAATCGATGCCGGGATGGTGACGCTCTTGACCATGCCCATGACATCGGTGAACTGCAGGTTGATGAATTGCACGCCCTCGGCCTCGATCTGGGCGTAGATCTCCTCGGGTGACGGCTGCGCTGCGACGATGGATCTCGTGTTGTTCGTTTCGACCGGAGCTACCACAGTACTGTTCCCCCTGCCTGCCGGCGGTGTGACCTGACGATGCCTCTGGTTGCATGGTCCTGCGCACCCATTGGCCTCAAGCCTACTGTCGCTTCCGGAATGGAGCATCGTGCATGGTGGTGAAATCGACCACAGGGATTTGTGCATGTTGCACAACGGCGGCGGCGCAGGCCGGTGCGCCGTCGGGGTGTCCCTGCTCTTGGGCAGGGACACGTCAAAGCTCTGTCATCCTGAGACGTTGAGGCGCGCCAGTGCCGAAACGTGTCAAGGATCTTCCGCCCGAAGGGCGGTCTTTCGGCATTCGCCATGATGCGGATCAGGATATCGACGACAAACGAAAAGACTGGACCGGCGCTGCGCGCCGGGGATCCTTCGCGGAGTTTATCCTGAGCGAAGCCGAAGGGCTCAGGATGACACCTGTCTGGCTGGGGTCTTCCATCCGCACGTTGGCAACAACTACCAGCCATCCGGGCATCGACACCCGCGTCTACAGCTCGGCTTCCCCTACTCCGCCTTTGAGCGACGGCCGCTGGTGTTGGCAAGAATCACCCCGGCGACGATCACCACGCCTCCGACCAGTGCGAAGATCGCCGGAATCTCCCCCAGCAGGATCCATGACGCCAGCACACCGAAGACCGGCACGAGGTAGGTGTAGACCGCCGTCTGGCTCGGCGTCAGCACACGCAGCCCCCAATACCAGAGCAGGTACGCCACCGTGATCGCCAGCAGGGAGACGTAGAGCACCGTCACCCAGTCAATCGCATCCAGCTCGCCCATCCGATCATGCAGGGAGCCGTCGAAGAGCAGGAACGGAACGAAGATAGTCCCACCGGCCATCGTCGTGTAGCTGGCCACGTACTTCGGCTGGTATCGTCCGAGCAGCGGCTTGCTCAGGACGGTGTAGAACGCCCATGAGAGCGGCGCCAGCAGCACGATCAGCACGCCGACGATCTGGTCGGACTCCAGCCGGGCTCCGCCGGCCGACCCGAACTGCAGCACCAGCAGGAACCCGACGAAGGCGACGACGATGCCGGCGACCTTGCGGCTCGTGAGCCGCTCGCCGAGCAGGATGCGAGAGATGATCGCCGTGAAGATCGGGTTGCTGCTTACCAGCAGGCTGGCAAGGCCGGCGTTGAGCCGGTTCAGGCCATAGGCCATCGCCAGGCTCATGATCGCGATGCCGAGGACGCCGATGAATACCATCCGGCGCGCATCCGGACCGGTCATCGGAATGATCAGCCGTCCAGTCGCGGCGAGGAAGATGCCGTAGAAGACGCCCGCGCCGACGCTGCGGATGACCACGACATCGACCGGGGTGAGCGTTTCCAGCAGGTGCTTGATCGCGGCGAAGTTGCCGCCCCAGAGCATCGCGACAGTGAGCAGCCCGAGGTGGACGATGACGAACTCGCGCGTGGTCGGCTGCGGGATGGGAACGGCACGATCGGTCTTCGAGTCGGCGGCGGGGACGCCGGAGGTGGGCGAGGCAGATCTCATGGAACCAGTGTACTGCTCAGCGCAGCAGCTGGATATACACTCGGCTGGGCAGCCCTCAGCGGCCTGCCGTCACCAATCACCCTGGCGCCTGACCACCGCTCGGGGACAAGCTCTTCTCAGCGGCTGCATCGCGGCTCTTCCCAACCGATCGCCACCCGGCCCCGGCACCATACCTTCCCGGTGAACGCCCTCACCCCGAGACCCTGCTCTGCGATTAGGTCGCGGCGAACTCCCCGTCCTCGGCCTGGCTACGTGCAGTGTCGAGAATGGTAACCAGCCGCTCAATCGCGGCCTGCTCGTCACCATCGCGATTGGCGTCCGCCATCTGCAGCAGGCCCTCCAACTCACCTTCGTCCTCGACACTCATGCCGACAGGGGCGACGATCTCCGCATCGACGGGGTACAGCATGGGAGGAGTTGAGATACCGGGCCACATGCTTGCCGATCAGATCGCACAGCTTCTCGTCGGCAGCTCGGCCAGTGGTCACGTTGGCACTGATATGTTTCCAATGGTCCATGTTCTCCAGCCCCTGATTTGCCTGGACATCCTCGTGGGGGCGCATTGAGCCACCCATTCCGG
>DASYWL010000234.1:0-13869 GCA_035936055.1 Thermomicrobiales bacterium | reverse complement strand
TTCTTCATGTCGGGCTGGACCAGCGCGACGAGGGCGCCGTAGATGATGCCGATGATCGAGAGCACGATGATCGCCACCGACCATGCATCGGTGCCCTCCGGGAAGAGCGGCAGGTTGAAGCGCAGCAGGCCGTAGCCACCCATCTTCAGCATGACCGCCGCCAGGATGACCGAGGCGGCCGTCGGCGCCTGCACATGCGCGTCCGGCAACCAGGTGTGGAACGGGAACATCGGCACCTTCACTGCAAAGGCAAGGAAGAAGGCGGCGAAAACCCAGAACTGGAAGGTGGTGCCGTAGGTGCCGGCCTGAAGCTCGAGCACGTTGAGCGTGCGGATACCGGTTTCATTGAAGTAGCTCTGGTAGGTCGCGACGATGGCGACGAGCATCAGCAGCGAGCCGAACAGGGTGTAGAGGAAGAACTTGACCGCCGCGTACACCCGGTCGGTGCTGCCCCAGATGCCGATCAGCAGTGCCATCGGGATCAGCACGAGCTCCCAGAAGATGTAGAAGACGAAGAGGTCGAGCGCCATGAAGACGCCGAGCATGCCCGTCTCCAGGAGGAGCATGGCGATGTAGTACTCGCGCGTTCGCTCCCGAATCGTGGCCCATGACCACCAGATCGCGATCACCGAGAGCAGGGTGGTCAGCGCGATCAGCAGGACGGCGATGCCGTCGACGCCCATGAAGTAGGAGACGCCGAGGTCATCCAGCCACACCACCTGCTCCACGAACTGGAACTCGGCGTTCCGGTCGAACGAGAAGAGCATCACCAGCGAGACCGCGAAGGCCGCGAGCGAGGCGACCAGTGCGATGGTCCGTGGGAGCTCGCTGGAGGCTCTCGGCGCGAAGAGGATCGCGAGCGCACCGACCAGTGGCAGATAGGCAATTGTGCTTAAGAGCGGGAAGTCCACTTGCTCCTCCGGGTGATGTGCCAGGGGTCGACATGGAGCCGACCCGTACGGGCGAACCCCATGATCACCCCTTCTCTATCTGAACAGGTTCGAGTAGGCCGCGATGAAGGCTCCGATCAGCAAGATCATGCCGAGCGCGATCGCGAGCGCGTAGTTGGCCACCAGGCCGGTCTGCACGTGCCGGACGCGCTGGCTCACTGCCGCGATGCCGACCGCGACGCCGTTCACGGCGGCGTCGATGATGCCTTCGTCGACCACACGCCACAGGAAATCCGAGAAGGCACGCAGCGGCTGGACGATGAGCCGGTCATACAGCTCGTCAAAGTACCACTTGTTGAGCAGGAACTCGTAGAGTCCTTCGTACTTCTCGCTGACAGACGCTGGGTTGATCGCACCCTTCATGTAGACCAGCCAGGCCACGAAGATGCCGCCGAGCGCGACCGCCGTGGAGATCACACCGAAGGTGATGAGCATGGTTGTCGACGGGTGATGGACTTCGACGAACTCGAAGGCGTGGTGGACGAAGTGGTGGAACGGGCCGTCCTCCGGCGGGAAGCCGACGAAGCCGATGAGCACCGACGGGATCGCAAGGAGGATGAGCGGCCAGGCCATCCAGCCGCCGGATTCGTGCGGGTGCAGGTGCTCGGTGTCGAAGCGCTCCTCGCCGAAGAAGACGAGGAAGACGAGACGGAACATGTAGAGCGCGGTCAGGAAGGCGGCCACCAGGCCGATCACTGCAGCGATCTCGCCGAACCAGGATTCGCTGATCCATGCGCCGACGATGACCTCGTCCTTCGACCAGAATCCGGCCAGCGGGATCACGCCGGCGTTGGCCAGCGAGCCGATCAGGAAGGTCCAGAAGGTCACCGGCATGTGCTTGCGCAGGCCACCCATGTTGCGGATGTCCTGCTCCTCGTGCATGCCATGGATTACGGAGCCCGCGCCAAGGAAGAGCAGGCCCTTGAAGAAGGCGTGGGTCATCAGGTGAAAGATCGCCGCCACCCACGCCCCGGTGCCGAGCGCGAAGGCCATGTAGCCGAGCTGGCTGACGGTGGAGTAGGCCACCACGCGCTTGATGTCGTTCTGCGTGAGGGCGATCGTCGCGGCCATGAAGGCGGTGAACGCGCCAACCACGGCTACGACCAGCATTGCGGTTTCGGACTGGATGAAGATCGTGTAGTTGCGGGCCACCATGTAAATGCCTGCGGTGACCATCGTGGCGGCGTGAATGAGCGCGGAGACCGGGGTGGGGCCTTCCATGGCGTCCGGCAGCCAGACGTGCAGCGGGAACTGCGCGCTCTTCCCGGTCGCGCCGATGAAGAACAGGATGCCGATCGCCGCGAGCGTCCCCTCGCCGATGCCGAACTCTGTGTGGTTGATGGCCTGCTCGAAGATGCCCTCCTCACCATAGAAGGAGATGGTGCCGAAGGTCCAGAAGGTGAGGATCACGCCGAGTCCGAAACCGAGGTCACCGACACGGTTGACGATAAAGGCCTTCTTGGCGGCGTTGCCGGCCGAGCGGCGGCGGAAGTAGTAGCCGATGAGGAGGAACGAGCAGAGCCCGACCGCTTCCCAGAAGACGAAGAGCACCAGCAGGTTGTCCGCCAGCACCAGCATGAGCATCGAGAAGACGAAGAGCGGCAGGTAGGCGAAGAAGCGGTAGAAGCCCGGGTCGCCGTGCATGTAGCCAACAGAGTAGACATGAACCAGCAGACCGACCGTGAGCACCACCAGCAGCATCACGGCCGTGAGCGCGTCGACGTAGAGATTCACGTCGACCACGAAGTTGCCGGAGGGGATCCAGGTGAAGAGGTGCTGGGAGATCGCGTGCTCGGTGTCGTAGACCTCCCAAAAGGCGAGCAGGGCCACGACCCAGCTGGCGGCGACCAGCGGCAGTGCGACCCAGTGGGCGTTGCCGCGGATCCAGTTCCTGCCGAGCAGAAGATTGATCGCAAACGCCACCAGTGGCAGCAGCGGAATCAGATACAGGAAGTCTTCCATCGATGCGTCCTCAACCTACCCCGTTCCCAGGTCCATACGCACGGTGGCGTTCAGGCAATGCCACCGGCTAGTCGCGCAGCTCGCGGATGTCGGCCACGTCGACCGAACGGATCCGGCGGCTGAGCGCCAGGATGATGCCGAGTCCGACGGCCGCCTCGGCGGCGGCAATCGAGATCGCGAAGATCGCGAATATCTGACCGTTGAGTGTGTTCGTCTCCCAGCCAAACGCGACCAGTGAGATGTTCACGGAGGTCAGTATCAGCTCGACACACATGAAGATGACAAGCAGGTTCCGCCGCGTCAGGAGCCCCGTCATGCCGATGACGAAGAGGGCCGCGCTCAAGAAGAGAAAGTGCTCGATGCCAAGCTCTGCCATGATTGCTCGTATCTGTCCTTCCTGCGAGCGGCCGGCTAGCGGCGCGTGCCGCCGATGGTGGTCCGCTCGTCCGGGTCCGTCACCTTGATGACGCGCCGTGGTGCCTCCGGCCGCGGGGGACGGCGGTTTGGATCGGTCTTGATGGGTGTTTCACCCCTCGGCCCTACCGGCAGCTCGGCGTCCGTACCGCGCGTGTGGCTCAGGCTGATCGTGCCGCGGCGGGTCGCCAGCTTCTCGCCGAGCCGTTCGGGCGCAGCCAGCACGATGGCGCCAAGGATGCCCACCGTCAGCACGATGGAGATCACCTCGAATGCCAGCAGGTAGTCGGAGAAGAGGACGCGGCCAACGGCGTGCACGTTGCCGCCGACAGCGGCAACATTCTCCGGCGTGGCCTCGCCGACTCCCTCGAGTGCCGTACGGGTGATGATCGCTGCGCCGACCTCAAGCAGGAGGACGGCACCGAGGAGGAGACCCAGGTAGCGTTGCAGGGGCTGTGCGTCCGTGAAGGAGGGCAGCTCGTCCGGGTTGACCAGCATCAGGACGAAGAGGACCAGCACCAGAATGGCACCGGTGTAGACGATCACCTGAATGACCGCAAGGAACTCGGCGCCGAGCATGACGAAGATACCGGCCACGTTGAGGAAGCAGAGCACCAGGAAGATGGACGAGTGGACCGGGTTCCGTGCTGCCACGACGCCGATGGCGCTGAGAATGCTCACGGTCGCTATCAGGTAGAAAAAGATCACACCCCAGGGCATCGGACTGTTCCCCTATCGCGGTTCTAACGTGATGCGGCTCACTGCTGATCGCTCGATTGCGTACGCATGGTATGGGCAGCCTCCCGACCGGCAGGGTTAGAAGACCTCGCCGTTTGCGACGAGCCGTATGAACGCCGTGATGATGATATTGGCCAGGGCCAGCGGCAGCAGAACTTTCCAGGCGATACCCATCAGCTGATCGAAGCGGAATCGGGGGATCGTGCCTCGCAGCCAGACGTAGAAGAAGAGGAAGATGAGCGCCTTCAGGAAGAGCCAGAGCAGCCCGAGCCCCCAGTACTCGTCAGAGCCGGGGCCGTTGGGGCCGCCGAGGAAGAGTGTGGCCGCGAAGAGCGAGGCCACGATCATGTTGATGTACTCGCCGAGGAAGTAGAGCGAGAAGCGGAAGCCCGAGTACTCGGTGTGGAAGCCGGCGACCAGCTCCGTCTCGGCCTCGGGAAGGTCGAACGGGGCGCGGTTGGTCTCGGCGACGACCGCGATGATGAAGAGGATGAAGGCCAGCGGCTGGGAGAGGATAAACCAGTTGGGGATCTCGAGCGGCCCGAGCGCGATGGTTTCGGCCTGACGCTCCAGGATGTCGAGGAGGCTCAGGGAGCCGGTCAGGATGAAGATGCCGACCAGCGAGAGGCCCAGCACGATCTCGTAGGAGATCACCTGCGCGGCGGAGCGGAGCCCGCCCAGAAGGGAGTAGCGGTTGGCCGACGACCAGGCGCCGAGGATGATGCCGTAGACCCCGGCGGCGCCGACCGCAAGGATGAAGAGCGCGCCGACGTTGAGGTCGGTGATGAAAAGGTTGACTTCCTGGCCGAAGAGCTCGATCGTTCCGCCGAACGGGATGACCGCCGCCGACAACAGCGCCGCCACGAAGACGATCACGGGCGCGAAGCGGAAGACGATCTTGTCCGCTCCGGCGGGGACCAGGTCTTCCTTGCCGAGCAGCTTGACGGCATCGGCGATTGGTTGCCCGAGGCCGTGCCACCCGGTGCGAGTCGGGCCCAGCCGATCCTGCATCGCGGCGAGCACCTTGCGCTCGAACCACGTCATGTACGCCATGCTGATCAACAGCACGTTCAGGATGACGAAGGCCACGATGAACGTGATCCAGATCGGTTGGTCCATCTTGAGCAATCAGCCTTTGACAAGCGCCACCGGGGATCGGCACGGAACCGGGATCCGCCAACGCTCTTCTCTATCTCCCTGACACCCGGCACCAGCCAATACTGGCGACCGCACGCCCGTTTTGCGCGGGCCAACGGCACACTGCGCAATGGTACCGCGATGTTAGGCGTGTTGCCGACACGAGCCGGTCGACCTAGCGGTCGACGGAGCCGAGCACGATGTCGATGGTGCCGATCAGGGCGACGACATCCGCGAGCAGCGCGCCCTGGGCCATGTGCGGCAGCGCCTGCAGGTTCACGAAGTCCGGTGTGCGGATCCGGAACCGGTAGGGCATCGGCCCACCGTCGGAGACGAGGTAGTACCCGAGCTCGCCCTTGGAGTGCTCGATCGTCTGCCAGACCTCGCCGACCGGTGGGTTGAAGCCCTTGATCGTCCAGACGAAGTGGCGCTGCATGTCCTCCGCGGTGGTCATCGTGCCCTTGTGCGGCGGGATGACGTACGGCGACTCGAAGTTGGCCAGCGGCGTGTCCATGTGTTCGACGTAGTTAAGCGCCTGGCCAATGATCCGGACCGACTGCCGCATCTCCTCCATACGGACAAGGTAGCGGTCGTAGGTGTCGCCATGCTCGCCGAGCGGCACCTCGAAGTCGAGCCGATCGTAGACGAGGTAGGGCTGGGCCTTGCGAACGTCGTAGTTGATGCCCGAGGCGCGGAGCATGGCGCCGGTGAGCGAGTAGGAGATGGCCGCCTCCGGCGAGATGATGCCGACACCCTTGGTGCGCGCCATCCAGATGGGGTTTGCGGTCAGCAGGGCGTCGTACTCCGCCTGACGTCCGGGGAAGACACGAATGAAGTTGCGGACTTGACCAGCCAGTCCGTCCGGGATCGGGCGGGAGAAGCCGCCGATCTCCATCATGTTGGTGGTCAACCGTGCGCCGCAGAAGCTCTCGAAGATGTCGAGGATGATCTCGCGCTCTCGGAAGCAGTAGAGCGACATCGAGAGCGCGCCGATGTCGAGCGCATGTGTGCCCAGCCATACCAGGTGCGAGGCGATGCGCGTGAGCTCCGCCATGATCACGCGCCAGTACTGCGCGCGCTCCGGCGCCTCGATCCCGCAGAGCTTCTCGACCGCCAGCACGTAGCCGAGGTTGTTCGATGGCGCGGCGACGTAGTCGGTGCGGTCGGTCCACGGAGTGATCTGCGCGTAACGCTTGATCTCGCCGAGCTTCTCGGTGCCGCGGTGGAGATAGCCGATCACCGGGTCGGCCTCGCTGATGATCTCGCCGTCAAGCTTGAGCAAGACGCGCATCACACCATGAGTGGACGGATGCTGCGGCCCCATGTTCAGGGTCATCTCGCGCTCGCCGGTGTCCAGCGTGCGCTCGCCCTCGATGGTCAGCGTGCCGATGGGTGGCGTGGTCTCGTCGATCACCGTGCCGGGCTTGCCGTACGGCGACTGCTCGATGTCCCTGATGTCGTCGTTGGCTGGTCGACCCGTGGTGGATGCCATGGGAATCAGACCCCCCTTCCGGTCCAGCGCGTGCGCAGGCGCGGAACCGTACGTTCTGTGTTGTAGACCGGGAATTCCTTCCAGCCGCGCACCGGGTAGTCCTTGCGCAACGGGTGGCCTTCATCCCAGTCGTCGGGCAACAGTATGCGCTTGAGGTTCGGGTGCCCGTCGAAGTTGATGCCGAACATGTCGTAGGCCTCGCGTTCCATCCAGTTCGCGCCGTTCCAGAGTGGCACAAGGGAGGGGACGGACTGCCCGTCGTCGACGCCGGCCTTGATGCGCACGCGCATGCGGTTGCGCAGGGAGTAGAGCTGCGCAACCACGTCGAAGCGCGGGCTGGTGCGCAATCGCAGCATGTCGACTGCAGTGAGGTCGGTCAGGAAGTCGAAGGCGACATTCTCATCGTCGCGCAACGTCCGGCAGACCTCGCGGAAAAGCTCCGGCTGCACATGGATAGTTGTCTCGTCCCGGAAGCGGATGATATCGACAATCGCACCCGGCAGACTTGCACTGAGCACACGCACCGCGGGGTGTCGCTCCAGATCCTCAGCGTAATAGGCCTCGCGGGACCAGTCCACGTCGTGCGTGTCGAGGTCGAGGTCTTGCTCGAGTTCCTCGACGTGATCGGCCTCGTCGCTGCGCTTGTCCTTGTACGAGGCGGGAGACTGGCCCTGGTCCTGGGTTGGCTGGTCGGAGCCCGGTGCACCGATCGTGCCTTCGTCAGTCACGTTCTGGTTGTCGCGGATATCACCGTCGCTCACGGATGGCTCCTTGCTTGCGCCATGCCTTGGCCCGCGGGACTAGCCGCGCACGCCGGCCATGGCCTCACTGCGGTCGGCACGGCGCTGCTCCTCGGCGGCGTCGACGCCACGCTTCCTGGCCATGGTGCCGTAGCGAATGATCTTGTCCTGCAGCTGAAGGATGCCGTAGTAGAGCGCCTCGGGCGTCGGCGGGCAGCCCGGCACGTAGACATCGACCGGGATCAGTTGATCGACACCCTGCACCACGGCGTAGGTGTCGTACGGGCCGCCGACGTTGGCGCACGAGCCCATCGAGACAACCCACTTCGGCTCGGGCATCTGGTCATAGAGGGTGCGGACGATCGGCGCCATCTTCTTGGTGACGGTGCCGGACACGATCATGAGGTCCGCCTGCCGCGGCGAGGCTCGGAAGAGCATGCCCCAGCGCTCGGGGATATCCCAGCGCGACATGGACGCGGCGATCATCTCGATGGCGCAGCAGGCGAGACCGAACTGTAGCCACCAGAGGGATTGCCGGCGACCCCAGTTGAACAGGAAGTCCATTGAGGTCACGAAAACATTCTTGTCGAAGCGATCGTCGATCAAACCCATTCGAGGGCCCCTTTCTTCCACGCATAGATGTAGCCGTCAAGGAGCAGGAACATGAACACGGCCATCGCGACGAAGCCGAACAGCCCGAGGTCGTCGAAGATGACCGCCCAGGGGTAGATGAACACTGCCTCGATGTCAAACACGACGAAGAGCATGGCAATGACATAGAAGCGTGGCGTGAACTGGGCCTTCACGGGGGTGACGCCCGGCATGCCGCTCTCGTAGGGCTCCGACTTGAGCTTCGACGGTTTGGATGGCGCCATGATCTGATTCAGGGTGAGCAGCAACAGACCCATGAAGGTCGCCGTTACCACCATGAACAGGACGACGATCCAGTTCTCACCATAGACTTCCACGGAAATTCTGCTCCCCGCGTGCGAGACTGCATTGTGGTCGGTGGCCAGTGGCCGTGCCGTGATCGGCCAGCGTGAAGCATCCGGCTGTTATGACGTGGGTCCGGATATGGCCCCGATTTCCGCCGGATGCGAGTGGCAGGCGTCTCCCCGAGCCTGCCCCAAACCTCGAACAAGATACCACACGCATCTGGGCCTACTGGCACGGAAGAACGACCATTCCGGGCAGTCAGTGCAGGGTGAAATGGCGCAGGTCGTGCGCATAATCCCTCGGTCGCGGGATCAGTCCCCAACGTGCCTTGCATCGTATCCTATTGGAACCGCTGTGCTGTTCTGGCACACCTAAACTGGAATCAGCACCATAGAGATCGCCCCGCCAGCCACGGTGTGATCTTCCCCCTTCCCTCCAAAATGTGGTGTCTGTAACCGCTCGGGCCATCCCCCGGGCGGTTACTTTGTGTTCACGGCCTGAGTTTCCCGCAACGGCAGCAATACCCGCTCTCCTGTGTCCCTTGGCACTCCCAGGTTCCCACGCGCCGGACCTGCCTCATGGCACTTCCGTGAATCTGCGGCGCACGCTATCCTCGGGAATCGATCTGACAGCGAGTCACGGTTCGCGTGTGCCGTGACCGCTACGCGCGGGAGGAATCCATGGCATCCACGACGATCGGCCCGATCCCGGCCGAGGCGCTCGCGTTCCTGAAAAGCGTCGACAGTCCCACCATCGCCAATGCGGTCGAGACCTTCGAGGTCCGAGACCGCACGGAGGGCTTCATCGGGGGCCGCGTGCAGTGCCAGTTTCCCGACCTCGGGGTGATGGTCGGGCGGGCGTTAACGGTCACCATGTCCAACGCGCCTGGTGCGGTGGCTCCGCGTGATGGCTACTGGCAGATGTGGGACGCCCTCGCAGCGGCGGAGGGTACCGTGGTGATCGCCATCGCCGACTCCAGCGGCGAGCCCCACCGTGTTGCCTACGCTGGCGAGGTGATGGCGACGATCGCGAAGCGGCTCGGAGCGGTCGGAATGGTGACTGATGGCGCCCTACGCGACGTCGACGAGGTCCATGCGATGGGGTTCCACTACTTCATGCAGTACCCCGTCGTCTCCCATGCCAACTTCGAGATCACCTCCGTCGGCGAGCCGATCACACTCGACGGCGAGGACATCCGTACTGGCGACATCCTGCACGGGGACCGCAACGGCATCGTCGTCGTCCCCGACGGCGTGCTGGAGGGGCTGTCGATGGCGGTCGAGGGCATCCGCGAGAAGGAGGCGGCGACGATGGCCTACGTCCGTGGCGACGAGTTCGACTACGCCGAGCTCAAGCAGCGCAGCGGGTATTGATCGGCATCAGGGCGGCCCACCGGTGGGGCCGCCTCGATGATCTTTCCGACTGTCGTACGCGGCGGCGCGCTCAGCCCATTCGCACCCATGCCTCGGGGTATCGGTAGTCCTGACGGCTCTCGCGGCGCTGGAGCGCGTAGACTGCCGTCAGCGGCCCGAGGCGACCGACGAACATCGCCACGCAGAGTACGAGCTTGCCGGCAGAGCTCAAGTCTCCCGTCAGTCCGGTGCTGACTCCGACGGTGGCCAACGCGCTCATCGTCTCAAACATGAGCGAGAGGAAGCTGAAGTCTTCCCTGTTCAGGACATCCTCCGTGAATACGAGCGACAGCGTCAGGAAGAAGTGGACTATCAGGAAGATCGCAATGATGGTCATCGCGCGAAACACCAGCACTGTCGGAATACGGCGTCCGCCGAACTGCGGTTCCACCTGGCCACGCACGGTCGACAGCACTGCAAGTACCACCACCGAGAAGGTGGCGAGCTTGACGCCGCCAGCCGTCGAGGCCGCCGCTCCGCCAATCAGCATCATTCCAAGCCAGAGAAAGAGCGTACCGCTCTGCGTCTCACTGAAGGAGATCGTCGCAAAGCCAGCTGTACGAGCCGATACGCTCTGGAAGAACGATGCGACCACCTTGTCAAGCGCCCAAGGGATATGGGAGAGCCCGGTGTTCCATTCGATGATCATGAAGGCGATCGCACCGAAGAGCACGAGTGAGTAGTTGGCGATGAGGATGAGCTTCGAATCCATCTGGAGCTCGTACCAGAACCGACGAGGGTGCCAATGTACTGGTGAGAGCCAAATTTTCCGTTGCCAGAGGTCTGCGAAGAACATGAAGGAGAGGGCGCCAAGCTGGACTAGCGACATGACTGTTAGGTTGATCAGGAACGACTCCCGGAATCCGTACAGCGATCTGCCGCCACTCTGCAAGTCGAATCCCGCATTGCAGAACGCTGATACAGCATGGAACGTCCCCCACCAAATGGCATCGAAGATACCGTCACTCTCGGGGGAGTACTCGACCGCAAGCAGTGTCGCGCCGATAGCCTCAACAACCAACATGAAGCGCAGGATGCGCCCCGTGAGCATCCGTGCCTCGCTGAGCGAGAGTGTCGGCGCGCCGTCCCGCATGATGAGGCTACCGCGCAGGCTTGAGCTGCGCCGAAGGGTTATGAGCACCAGCGAGGCTCCGACCATGAAGCCCATACCGCCGGCCTGGATCATCAGGAGGATGAGGGCCTCACCGAAGAAGCTCCAATGCTCCTGCGTTGGCACGGTGACGAGACCGGTGACGGCCGTTGCCGAGATGGCCGTGAAGAGGGCGTCGACCAGCGGTGTCCACTCGCGTGACTCGCTGGCGAGAGGGCTGGAGAGTAGGACTGTGCCAATCGCGACGAGCATGATATAGGCCAGGGCGAAGACCTTGGCGTTGCTCCGTGCGGTGGGAACCGGTCGGCGCCGCGGTGGCGGCGGCAGCTCCATGACCTGCTGGGCGTCGACGCGTCGCCGGATAACCCTGTCACCCGGTCGGCGCTGGCGGTGTGGGCCCGGCGAAACCATCTCGCCCGCCTACGTCCGCTTGTCTCGTGCGTTGACGGGATCGGCGGACACAAAGGCATTGATCGCACGGTCTCCACCGACCACGACAATCTCGTCCCCTGCCCGAATCACCTCTTGAAAGGAGGGGAGGTTGATGAGATTGTTGCCGCGCCTGATCACAAGTACATTGATCGTCTGTGATCGATACCCCACGAGGTCGCCGATGGTGCTGCCGACGAAGCCCTCCGGTGCGGTGAGCTTGGCGATGCCGGCGTTGGCCGAGAGGGTGATATAGTCGCTGACGACGCGGGCACCGAGCGAGTGCGCGAGCCGCCGACCGGCGTCCTTCTCCGGGAAGATGACCTGATCGGCGCCAACCTTGCTGAGCAGCTCGCCGTGGAGATCGGTCTTGGCTTTCGAGACCACGAACGGCACGCCGATGCGCTTCAGCAGCAGGGTGGTCAGCACGCTGGCTTCGAGGTTCTCGCCCTGAGCGACTACGGCAACCTCCGAGCGGTCAACCTCCAGGTCACGCAGCGTCTGCTCGTCCGTTCCATCAGCACGGACGGCCATCAGCGCATCTCGATGGCGCTGGATGACGTCAACATGTTCCTGATTGATGTCGATGGCGATGACGTCGTAGCCGATCTCGTAGAGGTGACGCACCAGACTGGTGCCGAACCGGCCCAGTCCGATGACGGTCACGCGCTCCAGCGTGCTATCCCGGCGACTTGTGTCACCCACGCTTTGCTTCCCTTCCAGCGGTTGGTACGGTGCTCCGGCCCGTTTCCGGGGCGGTTCGGCAGCGATTGCTGTGAAGCGAAATGAGGGATCAGTGGACAGCTGTGCGGCGCGCGATGCGGCTACCCAATAGCGCCACCACCGCGATGACGGTGAGCATACCCGCCGCACCGGAGGTTGCGATGACGGTGTCGCCACTTCCGGTTTCAGGCAGCTCGGTCGGTGTCTCGCCGTTCCCGTTGCCAGTCGGGAGGTTGACAAACACGGCGCCGGCGAACTCGGTCACCGCGGTCGTTTCGATGGGATTGTCGCGCGGCGAGTAACCGGCCGGCACGGTCGAGATGTCCTCGGTGACGATCACCTCGGACTCGCTCTCGACCTGTACGCTGCACTGGCCGGTTGCGTCCGTGGCGCACTGCAGGACGGTATCCGTTCCCACGACCTGGATCGAGAAGGAGACGCCCTCGGTCAGCTCGCAATCCTCGGGCGCGTTGTCCGCGATGGGCGAGATCTGGCCGGGGTCCGTCTCGCAGGTGTACTTCGTGACACGGAAGGCGATCTCCTGCGCCGACACCGCTGGCGTGAATGCGAGCATCGCGCCAAGGGCAAGCGCCAGCGCTATGAACACCGTCACGATCGAACTGAGTCCTACCGTGTGCCGACCAACGCGCATGATGCACATCCTTTCCCATGCAACTCGTGCATGCTTGATGTCGATACATCCAACGACGGTCCCGGATCGTTCCAGCGGCCGGTTATGTCACCGCCAGTAAATGCATCATAGTAGGTCGAGCGCTCGGCCTGGCCGGCTTACCAGGGGCGCTCGTCGCGCTGCAGGTCGAGCCACTCGATCTCCTCTGGTGTCAGCACGAGATCGAGGGCGGCGGCGTTGGCAGCGAATTCCTCGCCAGTGCGGCTGCCGACCAGCGGGAACGTCCGCATCGGCTGGTGCAGGACCCACGCCAGCGCGATCTGCGCGACCGAGGCTTCGTGCCACTCAGCCGCTTCCTGCACACGGTCGAGCCGGCGGAAATTGTCCTCGAACGCGTAGGCCTCAACCGCGAGCAGATCGAGCGTCTCCCGAAACGTATGGAGATTCGTCCGGGTGAAGCGGCCGGAGAAGAAGCCGCCCGCGAGGCTCGACCACGGGAAGACGGGCATGTCGTGGGTGATGTACCACTCGCGCTCGGCGGCGCCGGCCTCGCCGCTGACGCTGATGCAGCCTGCCCACGGCGCCTTGCGCTGTTGTGCGAGGCTGAAGTTGGGGCTGCTGGCGGTAAACGGCTTCAAACCGCTTTCGGCGGCGTAGGCGTTGGCCGCAGCGATCCGGATCGTCGTCCAGTTGGATCCGCCGAAGCGCCGGATCTTCCCTGCCCGCAGGTGCTCGTTGAGCACGTCGACGATCGGCCCGACGGGTATCGTGGGGTCGTCGCGGTGGAGCAGGTAGAGGTCGATCGTCTCGATACCCATCCGCTCCAACGATTCGTGCAGGTCGCTGGTGATGTTCTCCGGCGTGACCCGATTGCGGCCATCGTAGGGATGCGCCCCCTTGCCGATGATGACCGCCTCGTCGCGGATGCCGCGACGGGAGAGCCACGACCCCAGCGCGCGCTCGCACGCGCCCCTGCCGTAGCCGTGGGCCGTGTCGAAGGTGCGGCCACCATTCTCCCAGACGGCGTCGAGGAGGGCATCGGCGGCGGTTTGGTCCTCATCGGAGATCATCACCGTGCCCTGCACGATGCGCGAGAACTTCGCGGGGATCCTGTCAAGCGTTGCGTATTCCATGGGTGTCGAGGCTCCGATCACGAATTGGACGGCCTGATTCGGACTCATGCAACCGTCATTC
>DASYWL010000233.1:0-10878 GCA_035936055.1 Thermomicrobiales bacterium | reverse complement strand
CCGGTGATGCCGTACACCGAGCGGCGCAGCAGCCCGCGGCGAGAGAGCAGGGTCGGTTCCTCGTCGGAATCCAGAAGGTCGGTTCGGTGATCGAGGGGCATGGTGGCGAGTCCTTCAAGACAAAACAGGAAAACACAATCTCCGGCATCGACGCAGCCAGTCATGTCACCATGTCCGCAAGAAGCGTACCGGACGGCCACGTGATCTCAGGATAACCAACCCGTCGAGACCCCGGCCTGCTCCCTGAGGTCGGATCGAACGTGTCAATCCTGGAACCAACCCATGGCGTCGAGCACCTCAATGGAGGTCTCGTCCGGAAGGTCAATGGACGCGCCGCCCAGCTTCTTCCTCAACAGGAGCCGCGTCTACGCCCATCTGTCAATCGGCGTGGGGCAGGGGTGTGATGCGGAGTTCCGATGCAGCGCCAGCCGGGTGACGCTCACCGATCGCGAGGGTACACCGCTCGGCGGTATCCGGAGCCTGTCGGTGCGGCGAGACGATCATGAACCGCATTGCATACTGGAAACGGGAAAGACCTCTTTCCCATGAGCATGATCCAGGCAAGCGAATCCCTTCAGCAGGCCAGCCCGGCGCTCGTGATCCCAGGCCAACCGCCGCAAGCGACCCATCCACGCGAGAGTCCCGTACACCCAGCCTTTCCTGGACTGACCGATCGACGAAACAGGAGACGGAGCCCGTATGGGCGGAGAGCCCCTCGATACCGACACCAGGGCCAGGTGGCAGGCGCGACAGCGCGCACGGCCCGAGGTTCAACCGACTGCACTCGCCGCGCCACGGTTCTGGGAGATCGATACCGTTCGAGGCATCGCCATCGCGATGATGGTGCTCTACCACCTCGTCTTCGATCTGGATCGCTTCGGAGGCTTCGATCTCAACGCTACCCGCGGCTTTTGGCGCCACTTTGCGACGATCACCGCGTTCCTGTTCGTCTTTCTGGTGGGGGTTTCCCTGCGGGTGAGCTACGACCGCTCGCGCCGAACGACTGCCAGCGAGGCTCAACTGTTCCGCAAGTACACCCTGCGCGGCGTGCGAATTCTCGGGTACGGCATGCTCATCACGCTGGTGATCGGGCTCGCCGTGCCGGACGGCAATATCTACTTCGGCATCCTGCACGCCATCGGCCTCTCGATCATCCTGGCCTACGCGTTCCTGGGGCGGCCAACACTTGCCCTGCTGGTCGCCATCCCGGTGGTGCTCGCGGCGCCGGTCGTGCGGTCCCTGCACATGGATGAGCCGTGGCTGCTCTGGCTCGGCGTCCGCGCGCCGGTCGGGTACATGCTCGATTACCGTCCGATGATGCCCTGGTTCGGCGTCGTCCTGCTGGGCATCGTCGCTGGCAGCTCCCTCTACCGAAATGGGGAGCGGCGCTTCCCCTGGCCGGCTGGGCAACCGCCCTGGCCTGGCCGGCAGCTGGCGACAGTCGGCCGCTACTCGCTCGCCATCTACCTTCTGCACCAGCCGCTCCTCCTCGCCGTGCTCTCGGCACTCGGTCTCATCGACCTCGGGATCTTCTAGCGCGATTGCAGCGTGGCCATCTGATCGTGGAGGAGCGGATACTTGGCTGCAGCGCGCTCTAGGTGTCTGCTTCCTCCTCCGCGTCTTCCGGGATAACCTCTTCCGGGACAACATCGGTTTCTTCGTCGATGGCGGGGCTGTCGGGGTCGAGCGGAATGCTGTCCATGGCATCCTCTGGGTCGATGCCCTCGCCAGCGGCATCTTCGTCGTCGTCCTCGTCATCGTCGCATGCGGCGAGCAGGGCCGTCAGGCCGACGCCGGTGATACCGAGGACCGAACGGCGCAGCATCGCGCGACGGGAGAGCAGCGTCATCTCCTCATCGATATTCAGGTGTTCATTGCGCTGAAGCTGGATCATGATTCAAGGCCCTTCCGGTCATGCAGATAGTCGGCGCGAATGCATGTCGCTGAATCCTGTTGGATTCCCGCAAGGCGCATACCTTACCATCGCACACCACACCTAACGGGTTAGGCTGGTGAAATTCCCCCGCCTCTCCCGTTAGGTGGTTTGATATGCTCTTCTTTCCGCATGCAACCACCGCAGCGGCATGGAACGCAAGTGAGTCATCGTGGCGGGTGGTTGAACCCGGTCAGAACTACTGCACATGGTCACCGTAACCGCCTCGCCATCTGGGCGTCCTGGCCTCGTCAGCCGCCATTGCCTCCAGGCGCGGGATCCTCGCCGGCGGGAGCCTCGTCGAGATCCTCGATACCGGTGGGGTTCTCGTCCTCCTCGACGTCGGCGGCTTCGTCCTCTTCCTGATCGTCGACGTCTTCCAGAGCCTCGTCCTCCTCTTCACCCCCGCAGGCTGCGAGGAGGGACACGAGCCCGGTGCCCGTGATCCCAAGGATCGAGCGACCCAGGATCTCGCGCCGGGATAGCCGGCCAGACACCTCCATGGCCGATGTTTCACAGGTGAGGTCTGTTTCCGATTGCTGATCGTGGTCATCCGGCATCATGGTGCTGGCTCCTTCCGAAACTGTGGATCTCCCGGTTTAAACGTGCCGGGGCGTACTGGAGTCCAACGCAAGGAACGTACCGTTTCGCAACCTGCCGCCCGTCAGCACCGCCTGACATCGTCGCCCTGCATCTCGCCGGAAATGGCCAGTCGGGGCTAGACTTGCAGCACGAACGCACGGCCCGACCGGTCAGGAACACCCCGATGGACATCACGCGCCGACCCGACGCCCGCGCTGGCAACCTCGCCGCCGCGCCGCGCTCAATCTCCCCAACCGATATCTCCCAGTTCATCCGGTTGGAGCAGTGCGAGCGCTATCTCCGCCTGCGTCTCAAGGAGCGAGCCGAGGGGCGTGACTTCCTCTACGCCTACGACGTCGCGCCGCAGTCGATCCCGCCGATCCTGACCCGGTCCGGCGCGAGCTTCGAGAGCGCGGTCGAGGCAGATATCGCGCAACAATACCCAACTCTCCGCTTCGGCCCCGAGCGCCGCCGTGAGCTGCATCTCACCCACGACAACGCCGACACCATGGAGGCCCTCGCCACGCTCGGGGCGGGGGAGACGGTCGTGCTCTTCCAGCCGCGCGTCGAGGCGACGGTCGACGGCTGGCGGCTGCGCGGCGATGTCGATCTCCTCCGTGCCGAGCGGGATGCCGCCGACACCCTGCGCCTGCTCATCGCCGACATGAAGAGCAGCACGGCTTCCCGTGTCGAGCACCGGCTGCAGGTCGCCTTCTACCACGAGATGCTCGCCACGCTGCTGGCCGAGGCGGGCATCGCGCACGCGCCGATCGAGCTGGCGATCCTCTACCGTGGGCCGGTCCGGGAATCATTGCTGGCACCGGTGGAGGATCGCGAGGACCAGGAGCGCCAGCGGCAGGACGCCGAACAGACACTCGGCACCTCGGCGGGACTCCTCGACCGTGTTCGGGACGTCGACGCCTACCTTGGCTCGGTCCGCGATCTTGTCACCAAGCCAGAATCGACCGCTCACCACGTGCTTGGGACCGACTTCGAGGAGATCCCCTTCCACCTCACCTGGAAGTGCGACGGGTGTCTCTACAACGAGTTCTGCATGAAGCGCAGCGCCGAGACGGACAATCTCTCGCTGCTGCCCCACATCACGGAGCAGGACAAGCGCGCGCTCGAAGACAACGGCATCGCCACCACCCGGCAACTGGCCTCGCTCAAGTCTCTGGTCAAGCCGGGCGAGATGGGTCCCGACGGCAAGGTGCACGAGCGCACGATCCTGGTGCCGAGTCCGGGTCACAGCGATACCTGCGAGCGGCTCGCGGCAACGTGGCCGGTCGGCCCGAGACTGGACGAGCTCATCCACCGGGCGCTGCGCTACGAGCACTGGAAGACGAAGCAGGGAACGGCTCTCAGCTACATTCCGAACCGCGGCTACGGCTCGATGCCGCACAGCGACGCCGAGCAGAACCCCAACCTCGTGCGAATCTTCATCGATGCCCAGCACGACTACCTCAACGACCGCACTTACATGCTCGGCGCACTGGTGGTTGCCAACGAGGGCGGACGACCGCACCCGAAACGCCGCCGCAGCATCGCTCGGCTCAGCGACGGCCCGCCTGACTCCGATGAGCGCGAAGAGTCGCTCTTCGTCGACTGGATCACCGAAACGCTGCGCACGATCGTCGAGCTCGCCGCACCGAACATCGAAGGGGAAGCGAAGGCGCCGATCCACCTCACCTTCGTCAACGGATTCGCCCAGCGCGTGCTGCTGGACGGTCTCGCACGACACAAGGACAGCATCCTCGGTGCGACGGCCCTCTACGATTTCGTCACGCAGCTGGCGGCGTTCGACTCCGCGATCGCCAGCTATCTTGAGACGGAGATTCGCGAGCACCGTAACTACCCGATGGTCTGCCAGTCGCTGCAGGCCGTCGCGGCCTACCTCAAGTTCGACTGGAACGCCGGCGCGCCCTATCGCGAGATCTTCCGCACGCGAATGTTCGACTTCTGGGGCCGGTTCGAGGCCCCGCCGGACGGGGCCGAGGAGATCCCCGGCAAGGATGGCTGGTTCACCAGCCGGGCGCGCTTCAACAGCCAGATCCCGCTGGAGTACGCCTACGCCGCGTGGGGTGAGTTGCCGGTGCCCGAGGAGGGGGAGGACGACTTCGCCACCTACCGGGGCTCGACGCCGGAGCTGCTGCAGCGATTCCACGCGCGGCGCCTGGAGGCGATGGAGCATATCGTCGACCGGGACCTCCCCGGCAACAGGCAGACCGCGCTGCGGGAGTTCGAGCTGCCGGACCTCGCCGCGTTCGAGGAGATCGCCCGCGACCTCGCCCATGCCCTCAACGAGTTCGTCGTCATCGAGCGGCACGTCGAGCTGGCCGAGTGGAAGCGCGACCGCCTCGCCGAGCCGGAGCAGCGCGTGCTGAGCGGGCAGACGCTGATCGTGCAGTACCGCGAGGAGGATCAGGAGCCGGGCATGGCCGCGCAGAACCGGGACAACGTCCATCGCCGGGCCATGAAGGAGGAGTACCGGGCCAGGTACCGCGAAGCGCACCCCGACGCAAAGCAGGTCCGGCTGCCGAAGGAACAGAGGGCGAAGAGCGACTGGACCAATGAGGGGCTGTGCTTCCGCCTGCGGATCACGGTGGATGACGTCGCCTGCGATCTCGACGAGGCGCTGCGTCTGACGACGATCCGCGAGGGGGACTGGTTGGTGATCTTCCCGCGCTGGACCTTCGACAGCCGCCTGCCTGAGGCCGAGCGCTACCTGTTCACTCCGACCGCCAAGCAGCTGCTCTACGGGATGCGCTGCACACTCGAGCGCATCGTTGTCGATCGGGACGAGCAGGGAATGGCGCAGTGGGCGTGGGCCGAAGTCACGATGAACGGCACGCGCGGTGGGGGCATGGCGGGATTCACCTTCGGCACGATCGGCGACAACGACCGGCCATTGACGCATGGTGAGGTCCTGACGCTCGACCCCGACCCGAGCAACATCTATGCCGCCTGGACGAAGCAGGTGACCGAAGGGTTGATCGCCGGCGGCGAGAACTCGCTCTACGACATCCTCGCGGGGCGGGAATTCCCCGAGCCCGAGTGGCCGGAGGCAGCCAGGGCGGCACAGCAGCGCTTCCTCGATGGGATCGACGCGCTCCATGCCGCAGCCGCAGAGAACGTGTACGACTTCGAGTTGAGCAAGCGCGAGTTCATCGGTGCGCACGGCGATACGCCGGTGCTGCTGGTGCAGGGCCCGCCGGGCACCGGCAAGAGCTACTCGACCGCCTACGCGATCCTCGCGCGCATCCAGGGTGCGATGGCGGCGAATCGTGAGTATCGTGTCTTTCTCAGCTGCAAGACGCACGCGGCGACCGATGTCCTGCTTGAGAACGTCGCCGAGGCGCAGGAGCTGCTCCGGCAGCTGCGGACGACCCACTCCGAGATCATCGGCCGGCACATCGACGAGCGCGTGCTCGACCTGCCGCTCTATCGCTATCGGAGCAAGAACGATGTCCCGGCTGGCGTCACCCCGCTGCCGAGAGACAAGGCACGCCAGGACGGCCAGGCGAAGGCGGTCGACCGGCTGCTGGCGAATCGATGGGCGGTGGTGGCAGCGACACCGGGTGGCATCTACGCGTTGCTCGGCGATCACTTCGGCTCGAAAGACCGCTTCGGGCATCCTCTTGCCGATTGCCTCGTGCTGGACGAGGCCTCGCAGATGAGCATGCCGGAGGCGATTATGGCGGCGCTGCCGCTCAAGCCGGGCGGGAGCGTGATCGTGGTCGGCGACCACCGGCAGATGCCACCGATCGTCAGGCACGACTGGGCGAGCGAGCCGCGGCGGTCGTTCCGGCAGTTCCGCACCTTTGAGTCGCTCTTCCTGGCTCTGCTGGCGCTTGACCCGCCGATGATCCAGTTCGCCGAGAGCTACCGGCTGCACGCCGACATGGCGAAGTTCCTTCGGGACGAGATCTACATCCACGACGGCATCGAGTACCACTCGCACAAGGCAAATCTATTTTCGGACTATCCGACACCGGATGACTTCCTCGCCGCCGTGCTGGCTCCTGAGCACCCCTTGACGGTGGTGGTCCACGACGAGACGAACAGCCAGGTCCGCAACGACTTCGAGCGCAGGTTGCTGGCACCGATGCTGCAGACGCTCTCCGACCCGGCGCGCTTCGCGCTCGACCCACACGAGGGGCTGGGCGTGGTGGTGCCGCACCGAGCCCAGCGCGCTGCCCTGCAGGAGGACCTGGTGCGGCTGCTGGGTCCGCACAGCGACGCCGACGAGGCCGTGGTCTCGGCGGTCGACACCATCGAGCGCTTCCAGGGAGGCGAGCGCGATGCGATCTTGATAGGGGTGACGGAGAGCGATCGCGACTACATCCTGATGAACGGGGAGTTCCTGCTCGATCCCCGGCGGCTGACAGTGGCACTGAGCCGGGCGAAACAGAAGCTGGTGTTGGTGGCGGCGCGATCGGTCTTCGAGGTCTTCAGCGCCGATGAGGAGACCTTCGCCAACGCCCAGCTCTGGAAGAACTTGCTGCGCAAGACGTGCACGGTGCCGCTGTGGGAGGGGGAGCGCTGCGGTCACCACGTGGCGGTGTGGGGGAACCGATCATCGGCGGCAACCGGTCGATAGGGAGGAATCGTCGCCGCTCGATCGCCGTTTTGGGGAGGAGGGCACCGATCCGGAAGGTGTCTGTGAATGCCTGCCGAAACAAGCTTCACCAGAGGCATTCACCGTCCTCCTCAATCCCCTGCGTGGTGCGCGCATGACACGTCAACATTTTGCTGATCCCGTTCAGTCCTTTCCAGCCCGATGCAGGAAATACCACGATCCGCTGCCCGGCCTCGCGAAACCGCAGGTCCAGACTCGAGCAGACCACGCCCCCGGGGCATCGAGGTGTTCCTCGATCAAGGCGGCCGAGTCAACCAGGATACCCGGACGGAGCCTGGCCACACGATCGATACACTCGAACCATCGATATACAGCTGACAGCGCTGGAGTGATGCAACGATGACGGAGATCGGCACGGCGATGTGCGGCGTGGTTACAGGAGAGGATGGGTTGGCGCGATGCCCGTGGGCGACCTCGCACCCGCTCAACCTGCATTACCACGACACCGAGTGGGGGATGCCCGTGCGGGGCGAGCAGGGCCTGTTCGAGCGGATCATGCTGGAGGCGTTCCAGTCTGGCCTGAGCTGGCTGACGATCCTGCGCAAGCGGGACGCCTTTCGCGAGGCGTTCGCCGGGTTCGACCCCGGGATCGTCGCGGATTTTACGGACGCCGATGTCGCGCGTCTGATGGATAACACCGCCATCGTGCGCAACTGCGCCAAGATCGAGGCGGCGCGGACCAACGCCCGGGCGACCGTGGCGCTCCGCGACGAGGGCGGGCTGGATACGCTGGTCTGGTCCCACCAGCCGGAGACCACACCGATGCCCCGCACGCCGAAGGAGGTGCCGACCGTCTCGCCGGAGTCGAAGGCGCTGGCGAAGGCGCTCAAGACAAAGGGGTTCGTCTTCGTCGGGCCGACTACGGCGCACGCGCTGATGGAGGCGATCGGGCTGATCGACACCCACCTCGCCGGCTGCCACCGCCGGGGCTGCTCGGGGCTCTTCCCTGGGTAGGAGGTTCGGTCTGAAATCGGGTGATCGCCTGAGCAGTCTTCACGTACGGGAGGGGCTTGTCCCGGCCCTTCTGTGGGAGGGGACAAGCCCCTCCCGTACACGACTCCCAAACGCTGCATCCGAATCTGGTAATAGCCAACCGGATCAATCGCACGGTGCCGAGGGCATCGAACACCAGGAGGAGAAGCTACCATGCAGACTACCGACACCAATCTCGCGACGATCATCGACCGGATCGATGCCAACTGGGCGGACTTCCGGGCGTCGTATGCCGGCCTGAGCGATGAGGAGATGCTGATTCACGACGTGTCCGGCGACTGGTCGGTGCGGGACATCCTCGCGCACGGCGCCGACTGGGACGCGCTGGTACTGAGCATCCTCCCCGGCATCCTCGAGACGGGACGGCACCCGGAGCACGACGAGGCGAATGCGGACCTTGACGCCTACAACGCCCGCATGACTGAGGAGACGCGTCACCTCTCCCTCGACGAAGTCCGCCGCGAGCTGGAGGACACCCACCGGCGCCTGCTCGACTACCTCGGGACGGTCGACGCGGATGGGTTCGCGGCCAACGCCGCCTTCCGCAAACGCCTGGCGGCCGATACCTGGGACCACTACCCCGAGCACACCGCCGCGATCCGCGCATGGCGTGAGCGCCGGTCGTGATCCAGCTGGGCGTGGGGGACGGCACCACCCTTCCCGGAGCGGTGGAGACTGACCGGCAGCGGACACGCGTCGCGAAGCTGATCGACAAGGTCGAAGCGGCGTGGGCCGACTTCCATGCCGCCTATACCGGGCTGAACGACGAGGAGATGCTGATCCCCGGCGTGACGGGCGAGTGGTCGGTACGGGATCTCATTGCCCATGTCACCTGGTGGGACGAGGAAGCGATCACGCACCTGCCGATCGTGCTCGAGGGCGGCACGCCGCCGCGCTACTCGGTCACCTACGGCGGCATCGATGCCTTCAACGTGCGGAAGACGGCGGAGAAGCGCGGTGTCTCGCTCGACGACGTACGTCGTGAGGCGGAAGAGACGCACGCGCGGCTGATCGAGTACCTGCGGTCCGTCCCGCCGGAGCGACTGAAGGGCAACAGCCGCTTCACCCACCGCCTCCGCCTCGATACCTACGAGCATTACCCGATCCACACCGCCGACATTCACGCGTGGCGGGAACGGCTCGCATGACAGCGCTGCCTGTCCCCGTCCAAGATTGAGCGCGTCTCTTGAGTGCCCACCATGGACAGACAGCGACAAGAGCTCAATCGGCCGTTCTCCAAGCAGCCGGGACGGGCCAGAACAGACCCATCCCGGGTCTTGTCCCGAGGAGCAGAATCGCGACGCCGGCCAAGTCGACGTCCAACCTAGATCCCGTCCTCTTCCTCTTCCTCTTCTTCCTCGGCGGGTGCTTCCTCGTCATCGTCGCCACACGCGGCTAGAAAAGCGGTCAGCCCGATTCCCGTAAGGCCCAGTGCCGACCGGCGTAGAACCGTCCGCCGGGACAACGGGAGGCTCCGGTACTCGGTAGCCTCTGCCTAGCCGTCGTCGACCTCCAGATACATCTCATGATCACGCGATGTTGCCATATCGACTCCTTTTCCCTGCGAGCGGTCTGCCTTCAGATCAACCGGCGATCGAAAGAGGCCCCGCAAGGCGCATACCGGGGTGATCAGCGGCCTCATGAGTCGCCGAGAGATTGGGACATGCCATACAACCGCGGGCTTCAGAGTGGCTACTAGGTGGCTGGCGACCCACTCCTGTCCTCGGGTCGCAGGGTGACGAGCACCTGATCGGCGGCGACAAGATCGCCCGGCGCGCAGGACACCTCCGCGACCACCGCCGCATCCGGCGCCTCCAGCACGATCTCCATCTTCATCGCCGTGAGCGTCAGCAGCGCCGCCCCGCGATCCACCCGATCCCCCGCCGCGACGTGGACGCTCACCACGCTCCCCGGCATCGGCGCGACCACCTGCCCGTTCGACGCAACGCCCTGGAGCTCGCGCGTGACCTGCGAGCGCGGCCCCGGCACCACCGGCCACCGCCCTCCCCGCGCGAACACCTCCAGCAACCCGCCGCCCTTGGGCACAACCGCCGCCCGCGTCACCTCGCCGTCCATCTCGACCGAGAGCACGTCATCGTTCCCTCGCTCCCAGCGCGCCACCGCGCCGGTGTCGACATCGCGAATCTCCCAGTGATCTCCCACGCGGCGCACATCGAGGCGCGCCTCCCAGTCGGCGCCGTGGAGCGTCACCGGCACCGGCCCGGAGAACCGCCACGGCCCGAGCAGCGTCCAGGCATCGGGGGTCGTTGCGCGAATCTCGTCGAGCATATGCGCCAGCGCCGCGACCGGCGCGATGCCCCAGCCCGGATCGGTGGGTTCCACCTCGGCGGCGGTTTGCGTCGTCATGGCTTCGGCACGGAAGGCATCGCTGTCGAGCAAGTCGATCAGCCAGGCGAGGTTGGTGGACACGCCGGCAACGATCGTGTCCAGCAGCGCCTCGCGCAGCCGCTCGATCGCCGTGTCGCGGTTCGGTCCATGCGCGATCACCTTGGCGAGCATCGCGTCGTAGGCGTGGGGCACCTCGTCGCCGCTCGCGTGCCCGGCATCGACCCGGATGCCCGGCCCCTCGGGCCAGGCGACCGTCGCGAGCCGGCCCGGCGCGGGGCGGAACCCCGCGCCGGGCTCCTCGGCGTACACACGCGCCTCGATCGCGTGCCCCTTCGGCTCAACCTGCGCCAGGTCGAGCGGCTCGCCGGCCGCGATGCAGAGC
>DASYWL010000232.1:0-8746 GCA_035936055.1 Thermomicrobiales bacterium | reverse complement strand
GTATGGAGCCGGGCCCGGTCAGGCTCTCATAGTGCGCAAGGCTGGCAGCTCCGGTATTTCCCAGCACAATGGCACAGAGACATCCCGCTCTGGACCGCTCCTTGAAGGGAATCTATGCTGGACAGCCGTCCCAATATCCTGTACATCATGACCGATGACCACGCCGCACACGCGATCACCGCGTACGGCAGCGTCATCAACGAGACGCCGAACATCGACCGCATCGCCAACGAGGGCGCGCGCTTCGACAACGTCTTCTGCGGCAATGCGATCTGCGCGCCCAGCCGGGCAACGATCCTCGCCGGCAACCACAGCCACATCAACGGCGTCCTGACGCTCGCCGATCGCTTCGACGGCCGCCAGCCGACCTTCCCAAAGGCGATGCAGGCTGCGGGATACCAGACGGCGATCTTCGGCAAATGGCACCTCGGACACGGCGGCGAGGCGGACCCGACCGGCTTCGACACCTGGACCGTCCTCCCCGGCCAGGGCGACTACCACGACCCGACCTTCTTCGTGCAGGGCGAGGAGCAGCGGTTCGAAGGCTACGTCACCGACCTCATCACGGACTTCTCGATCGATTGGCTGGAGCAGCGCGACCCGGAGCGTCCCTTCCTGCTCAAGGTCCACCACAAGGCGCCTCACCGACCATGGGATCCAGACGAGAAGCACGAGCATCTATACGAGGACATCGACATCCCCATTCCCGAGACGTTCGACGACGACTACGCCACCCGGCCCGCCGCCGAGGCCGCCGAGATGCGGGTCGGCCGGGACATGACCTTCCGCGATCTCAAGGAGCCACCACCCAAGGGTCTCTCTCCCGAGGAGACGCGCCGCTGGGCCTACCAGCGCTACATCAAGGACTACCTGCGCTGCGTTGCCTCGGTTGATGACAACGTCGGCCGCTTGCTGGACTGGCTGGACGACAACGGCCTGGCCGAGAACACAGTCGTCGTCTACACCTCCGACCAGGGCTTCTTCCTCGGCGACCACGGCTGGTACGACAAGCGCTTCATGTACGAGGAATCGCTGCGGATGCCCTTCCTGATGCGCTACCCACCCGAGATCGAGGCCAACTCGGTGGTCGACGCGATCGTCAGCAACATCGACTTTGGTCCCACCTTCCTTGACTATGCCGGGCTCGAGGCACCGGAAATGATGCAGGGCGCCAGCTTCCGCGAGGTGGCGAAGGGCAACGTCCCGGAGGAATGGCAGGAATCGATCTACTATCGCTACTGGATGCACCTCGCCAACCACGGCGTCGCCGCGCACTACGGCGTCCGCACCGCCACGCACAAGCTCATCTACTACTACGGCAGGGCGCTCGGGACGTCGGACTCCGTTGATCAGGACACGGAGCAGTATTGGGAGCTGTTCGACCTCGAGGCGGACCCGAAGGAGCTCAACAACGTCTACGGCAAGCCGGACTACACCGAGGTCCAGGAGGCGCTCCACGCCGAGCTTGCACGCCTCCGCCAGCGCTACGGCGACACAGACGCCGTGTAGATGGCACACGGGCTCGCGTACGGGCGGACTCCACGGTCACACCGCGCGGGAAGGCCCACTCCTGCCGGTGGTCCGGGCGGAGTCCACAGGGTGAACCGAACCCGGTGGCAGCAGCCTGTCGACAGTGGCACGCGGAGTGCTTACCATGCCTCCGGATCGCTTCGTGGCGACCATCACGCCTGATGTTGCCGAGGGTCAATCGCTACCCGCGTGTACGCGGGCGCCTATACGTGAGAGGATGAACCACGCCGCCATGATCACCGCCGATTACGACAGCCTGACCGCCGAGGACCTTCGTGGTGTCCTCGGCGTCAAGTGGACGATGTTCCCCGACTGCATCGGAGCCTTCGTCGCGGAGATGGACTTCGCTACCGCGCCGCCGGTGATCGCGGCGCTGCACAGGGCGGTCAATGCGGGGTTCTTCGGGTACCTCCCCAAAGAGAAGGCAGAGGCGCTCTCGGCGGCGACCGCGGCGTGGTACCGGGCCAATACCGGCTGGGAGGTGCTGCCAGAGCGGATCCACCCGCTCCCCGATGTGATCAAGGGGCTCGAGGCCACCCTGGAGCACTACGCGCCGAAGGGTGGCAAGGTGATCGTTCCAACCCCCGCCTATATGCCCTTCCTGAAGGTCCCCATCATCCACAATCGGGAGATGATCGAGGTACCGATGCGGGAGGTTGACGGCCACTACGTCTATGATCTCGACGCCCTCGACGCCGCCTTCGCCGACGGAGGCGAGGTGCTCATCGTCTGCAATCCGCACAACCCGATCAGCCGCGTGCTGGAGCGAGATGAGCTGGTCGCGATCAGCGAGGTGGTTGCGCGCCACGGCGGGCGCGTCTTCTCGGACGAGATCCATGCGCCGCTGATCTACGGGGGCCGCGAGCACGTTCCGTACGCATCCGTCTCCGAGGCGGCCGCCGGTCACACCATCACGGCGATCTCCACGTCCAAGGCGTGGAACCTCGCCGGGCTCAAGTGCGCGCAGATCGTGCTGTCGAACGAGGCGGACGTGGAGACGTGGGAGGCAGGCGCCAGCTGGGCCGGTCACGGCACCTCGACGATGGGTGTGGTGGCCAGCATTGCGGCCTACACCGAGGGCCAGCCATGGCTCAACGAGGTGCTGGCCTACCTCGACGGCAACCGCCGTGCCCTGGGCGAACTGATCGCCGAGCACCTGCCGAAGGTGAGCTACACCATGCCGGAGGGGACGTACCTCGCGTGGCTCGACTTCAGCAAGACGCCGATCGACGGCGACCTCGGCGAGTTCTTTCGGGACAACGCGGGCGTCGCCATCGTCGACGGGAGCGCCTGCGGCGAGGCTGGCAACCGGCATGCGCGGTTCAACTTCGCGATGCCCCGGCCCGTCATGGAGCAGGCGATCCGCAGGATGGGCGAGGCGCTGCGGAAGGTCTGACTGCAGCAGGCAGCCTCGCGACCCGACCGGTGGGCCCGGTCACTCCGGCGTCACTTCGTTCGAGGTAGCCGACCGCGAACGCGCAAGAAGAGGCGAGCACCCGCGGTGCCCGCCTCTATTCGCGGCACACGTCTGCAAGAGTGACTGCATCAGTCGGCAGCGGTCATCACCGGCCGAAGATCGGCCGGGGTGATGTCCATCAGCACGATGTCGCCGGGTATCCCGTTGCGCCGGTGAGCGCCTCGGCGACGACCGATCTCCTTGAACCCGACCTTCTCGTAGGTCCGAATCGCGGGCTCGTTGTCGTCGAAGACCCGCAGCATCACGTTCTCCAGCGCCAGCGTCTCCAACGCGAACCGGACCATCATCCGGGTCGTCTCCGTCCCCCGACCGTCCCCGCGGAACTGCGGCTCGGCGATGAAGATGCCAAACTCGGCCGTGCGCGTGCGCACGTCGACGTCCTGCAACGCGGTATTGCCGATCGGCGTCATGGTCGCGAGGTCCCAGATGGTGAAGACCAGCGTGTCGCCGTTGCCGCGCGACTGCCGCTCGAACCACGTCCGAATCCAATCGTTGGTCAGCGGCCGAAAGCGGCGGTCAAGCATCACCAGCAAATCGAAATCGTTCAACCAGCGCTGGTAGACCGCCAACAGGTCGGCGCTGAGCGGCCCGAGCCCGATCTGCTCTCCCCGCATGTTCAGCACTGGAGGGTGCGACATGGCCAGCCATGCGGGCCTGACCGGCGGCTCGGTCTGCGGAATGGTCGAGACGTTGTGCAAGGCCATGCGGCTCTCCTCGGTACCTTTCTGGCTCCTCGCGTCGGAACGTCACATTGCCGCGTAACGCAGCGGTCGCGGCACATTCGATAACTGTGTACGAACGAACCTTACAAGGAGTATGGCGGCGGTGAGGAACAGGCGCCAGGTGTACGGACGCTTTTTCTCTGGAGGGCTTGCCCTGGAACGATCGATTGCACCGCGAGCGATAGTTTACTAACAGTGCGCGATCCGGATGGCTCACGCAGGAAGGCCCAAGGCTGGTGGGAACGCGGAAGGCGCCCGGGAAACGCTACAGCGCCCACACAGCGAGGAGGATGAGCACGATCAGCAGCACGACCAGCCCGAGCGAGATTGCCTTCATGCCGGTGCTCAGCTCGGCAGACGACGACTCACCGCTGTCGGTCATGCCGCCAGAGCCGTGGACATTCCAGTACTCCGACCAGCTGATCATCTCCCGGCGGCGCTCGCGCTCCTGCTCGAATTCGACGATCCGCGACGCAATGTCGCCAGCGTCGAGCTCCGCCCACCCGAAGTCGTAGCGGCCCCACCGTCGCTCAAGCGTGACCACCGAGGCGAGCGCGTCCTGCTCTGCCTCCTCGGCGCCCTCCATCGCGATCCTGTACTGTCGCTGGTCGGCCGCGATCTCCCGCTCCAGTTCCTCGCGCACGTCCTCGACAGTGCGCCCGGCATGTTCCGGGTGCCACTCAAAGCGCTCAACGACGCGGTCGCGTGTGCTCGACGGACTTTGCTCACTCATGAAGTCTCCTGTCGCTGGCCCGGGCAGCTGTCAGAACCGGTCGGCCGGGTAGATGTACGGCACAACGTGTGGAAAGAGCACGTCCAGTATCGGCCGGACAGACGCCGCCACCCCGGCTCGCTCCAGCACCGTCTCGGGCGGAAACCCGCCCATCGCCAGACGCGCCATCGTGCCGGGATCGAGGTGAGCAGTCATATCGCCACCCCCGCCGGGTTCTACAATGACGCCGGTCTCGCTTCCGTTGATGGTTGCCCGCTCTGCACCGCAGACGATCGTGACCGCGAAGCGGGGAGAGGTTGCGCCGCACAGGAACCAACGGGCTTCGAGCTCCGGTGCGAGACTCCGCAACAACGCCACCAGACCTGTGACCCGCCCCATGAACTCGGCTTCGTCGTGGTGCCTGACCGTGAGGCTGGCATCCTGGAGCATCGCCGCCCGTGCCACCCGGCTCTCCGGCGGCATCGCCAGATCGCATCGCTCCTGCTCGAGCGACCGCGCCCAGCGACGACACATCGCCAAGACGGCATCGGCGGCGACGTGGTCCGCCGCGAAGGCCTCGGCGACCTTCAGCGCCGGCTCCGTATCGCGATGGAGATGCTGCATCCACCAGAAGTCGCTGCCGCGCCAGGCATAGCCGACCACCTCACCATGATGCTCAACAACTCGCACCTCACCCGTACCGGGCTCCAGCGCGGTCTCGAGCCGCTCCCACACCCACCAGTCATCGTCGCGGACCACCGCGCCGTACGCTTTCGAGGTCTCCTCATGATAGAGCCACTGCAGGGCGGAGAGATCGCCCGGCCGACCCTCCCGCTCGGTGATCCCCTCCGGCAGCGTGTCCCGCGTGTCCAGCGATCGCAGCCAGAGAGTGTACTCCGGTCCGATGGTGGCGAAACCAAACTTCGGGTAATAGTGCGGGATGCCGTAGAGCGTCGAGAGCCCTGCGTCGCCAGCTAGCATGTAGTCGACGGCCGCCTCCAGCACTCGACGGGAGTACCCCTTGTTGCGGTGCTGTTCGGGCGTCGCAACGCCACCGATGCCGTCCATCCGCAGCACCGAGCGTCCGATCCGCATCGTCATCGGCACCACCAGCGTCCGGCTCAGCTCCTCGTTGTCTCGCATGAGCGCGACCCTGACGATGCCGCGTTCGGTCGGGATGGTGTGGATCTCGTTGGCCATGGCGTACCCCCGCCGCGATCAGGCGAGCGCGATGGTGCCCTCGTAGACGAGATCGTGCGTGTGCGCCTCGATCTGCTCCGGGCTGGTGTCCTTCCGGGAGAGTCCTTGCTCGCGAGCGGCGCGCGCCACGGCAGCCGCCACGCGGCCCGCTACGCGCAGGTCGAGGCTGTCCGGGATAAGGAACTCCGGCGACAACTGGCTCGGCGCAACGAGGTCGGCGATCGCATGCGCCGCTGCCAGCTTCATCTCCTCGCTGATGGTGCGTGCCTTGACATCCAGCGCTCCCCGGAACACGCCCGGAAACGCCAGCGAGTTGTTGACCTGATTCGGGTAGTCGCTGCGGCCGGTGGCGACGGCCAGCGCGCCGGCGGCGTGCGCCTCGTCGGGCATGATCTCCGGCGTCGGGTTCGCCAGGGCGAAGATGATCGGATCTTTGGCCATGCTCGTGATCATCTCTTTGGTGAGCGTGTCCGGCGCGCTCAGTCCGATGAAGACATCGGCACCCTCGACCGCATCCCGGAGATTGCCGGTGCAGCCTTGGCGGTTCGTGACCTCGGCAATGCGACGCTTGGAGACATCCATCTGCTCGTCGCGATCATGGTAGATAGCGCCCTTGCGGTCGCAGACGGTGACGTCGGCTCCGAGCGCGATCAGCAGCTTGGCGACGGCGATGCCGGCCGACCCCGCGCCGTTGATCACGATACGCATCTCGCTGATGTCGGTCTTGCGGATCTTCGCGGCATTGATGAGCCCTGCCGCCACCACGATCGCCGTGCCATGCTGGTCGTCGTGGAAGATCGGCATGTCGAGCTCGGCGCGAAGCCGCTCCTCGATCTCGAAGCAGCGCGGCGCGCTGATGTCCTCCAGATTGATGCCGCCGAAGGAGGGCGCGAACGACTTGACGATCTTCACGATCTCGTCAACGTCGCGTGAAGCGAGTGTGACCGGGAAGGCCTCGACGCCGGCGAGGGTCTGGAAGAGTACGGCCTTGCCCTCCATCACCGGCAGTGCGGCCTGCGGCCCGATGTCACCCAGTCCGAGCACAGCGGAACCGTCCGTGACGATCGCCACGAGGTTGCCGCGAGCCGTCAACTCGTCCACCTTCGAGGAATCATCGCGAATGACGTGCGCCGGCACCAGCGCGTGCGGCGGCACGTAGAGCAGGTTCAGGATGTGATGGTCGCGGATAGGGATTTTGCTGCGAATCTCCAGGATGCCCCGATGCCGCTTGCGCAGGTCGATCGCCTCCTCCCTAAAGGAGGTGCTCGCTGCACGCACGCTGGGACGGGCCGGGTCGAGCCGCCCCTCGTAGACGAAGCGGCGGGTGTTCTCGTAGACCTCCTCCGGCGAAATCTCGCGCGTTGCCTCGCCGGCCTCGATGGCGCCGCGCACCACCGCCGCGGCCACCGCTGGTCCCACCCGGAAATCGAAGATCCGAGGAACGATGTAGTCGGCGTGCAGCTCGTCCTCGCCGACCATGCCGGCCAGCGCCTGGGCGGCGTAGATCATCATCCGCAGGCGGATGCTCCGCGCGCCGGAATCCAGCAAACCGCGGAACACGCCCGGGAACACGAGCGAGACGTCCATCGTATTCGGGAAGTCGGAGCGGCCCGTCGCGACGACTCGCGCGCCACCGGCCCGCGCAACCTCTGGCAGGACCTCCGGCTGCGGGACCGCCAGCGCGAAGACGATCGGGCCGTCCGCCATGCTTCGAACCATCTCCTCGTCGACGATATCGCGGATCGAGAGACCGATGAAGACATCTGCGCCGGCCATCATCTCGCGCAGCGAACCCTTGCGCTGGTCCGGATTCGTCTCCTTCGCAACGTAGGCCTTGGCCCAATTCATCCGCTCCGGGCGGTACTGGTAGATCGCCCCGGCACGGTCGCAGACGACCAGGTTGCGGACACCGGCGCGTGTCAGCAGGCGGGCGACCCCGATCCCGGCGATGCCGGCGCCACTCATCACGACGCGGACGTCGCTGAGCTTCTTGTCGACCACCTTGAGCGCGTTGAAGAGTGCCCCGAGCACGAGGATGGCGGTGCCGTGGTGCTGGTTGGAGAAGACCGGGATGTCGATCGCCTTGTCGAGGTTGTCGGCAATCGTGAATGCTCGTGGCGAGGAGATATCGTCGAGGCAGATCGCCCCGAAGGTCGGGCTGATCGCGATGCCGGTCTCGACGATCTCGCTGGCATCGTTCGTTGCGAGGCTGATCGGAAACGCGTCGACCCCGGCAAACGTCTTGAAGATGACACTCTTGCCTTCGGCAACGGGGATTTCCGCCTCCACAGGGCCCTTCTCGCGCCCGAAGAGATCCGAGCCATCGGTCAGGATCGCGACCGTGTTGCCGCGACAGGTGAGATCGAAGCTGCGACGCGGATCTTCGTCGATGGCGAGGCAGGCCTCGGCAACACCCGGGGTATAGACCAGCGAGAGGATGGAGCGGTCACGGATCGGCACCTTGCTGGCAACGCCGATCAACCCCCGATAGCGGCGTCGATAGTCCAGCCCCTCGTCGTGCTCCTCGTCATAGACGAAGGCACCCTCCGCCGCGGCGAGCGTGCTGCGCCGGCTGCCACGCGCCACTACCCGCGACAGCGGAGCATCAAGATCGACGATCTCCCCCGGCTGCGACCCGGTGTCCGAAAATCCATCGTTCCCCATCAGGCCCTCGTCCGCTGCAGGGTCCATAATCGTAAAATCCTGCCCATTGCTGTTCACGAATGCTCCTGCGCCTGCCCGCTGTCCCCGTGGTCACCATCGGCAACACGCGCCGCCACCTTGCTGGCATCTACTCTACCAGCGTTACGCCACCGGCCATGACCGCTCCGCTTGGTTGCTGCCGAACGGCAAAACGCGGGTGCCGGTTCGTCGGCACCCGCGTCGCTCGTTCTCTGTCACCACGGTATCGCCGGTAAGGCAGGTGGACCGGCTAGGCCTCCGGTGTCGCCATCGGAGACGCGACCGGGGTCGCAGGTGCCGCATCTACGTCAGCGGGAACCGGCGTCGCACCAGCGACTGGCGTCGCGCCGACGGGAGCCGGGGTCGCAGCCACCGGGGTCGCCGGTGCCGCATCCGCATCGGCAGGCACTGGCGTCGCACCAG
>DASYWL010000231.1:0-25779 GCA_035936055.1 Thermomicrobiales bacterium | reverse complement strand
ACGCGCCAGATTCGCGTCCAGTACGACACACCCTATATCCGGCATTTGCCGACGACGCTGGTCATCGGGGAGACCATCGGGGACGCCTACGTCGAAACCGTTCGGCGACCAACTTTCAAGGATCCCTACACGCACGAGCTGGAGGTCTTTCACGATGTGGTAACCGGCAAGACAACGCCGAAGACGTCACCGGAGGACTCGATGGAGGACCTTCGCCTCTTTCGCCAGATCATCGAGGTGTTGAAGCAGGGTTAGCCGGAGACGACGATGAGGTTGGCGTAGGGGGTGGTGTCGCCGGTGCGGATGGTTGCCTTGGCGTCATGGCCGAGGCGCTTGAGCTCGATTTGGCTGACGATCTCGATGGTCACGGCTCCCATCAGGTGACGCAGCTCGGCGACTCGGCCGGGCGAGAACTGCTCCATCTCCTCTGCGATGACGATCCGGTCGATCACGAACTCGGCGTGGACCGCACGCAGCACATCCATCACCGTCGGGATGTCGTCGACCAGCGCGAGATCGATGCGCTCGGGCTCGGGCGGCACCGGGAAGCCGCGGTCGCTGACGAGGAAGTAGTCGGTGTGACCGGTGCTGGCCAGCAGGCGCGAAATCTCCGGGTGAAGGATGCCCCCTCGCTTCATCGCTCGCCCTCCTGCCGCCCCTGCTCGACCTGCGCTCGCTGCTCCAGCGTGATCCGCTCGCGATAGTCAAGCGCGGGGCGCTTGAAGATTGCCTGTTCGGTGCTCGGTACGAGCGTCGCCAGCTCCCAGGCCTCCCGGCCGAGCGCATTGAGCCGATCGGCATCGAGAACGGCGGCTGGCTCGAGGTGGTACTCCCAGGCAATCGGTCTCATGTGGCTTCGGCCTCCCGGGCGTCCTCGGCCAGATCGGCGATGAACCGCTCCTTCATGACGCGATTGTGATTCTCCAGCGCCTCGATCGCGGACTCGTGGCGCTTCTTCCGCAGCAGCGAGATGATCTCCCGGTGTTGGCGAAGCGCAATTTCGATGTACCTCGGCACGTGGGTGCCCGCTTTCTGGAACACCGCGATCTGCGCCCAGATGCCGTTGATGATGTTTTTCAGGCGCTCGTTTCCGGAGCGATCGACCAGGAACATGTGGAAACCCTGGTCGATCTCGAGAAACCGTTCGTTGGCACAGACGATCTCCTCCTCAGTGCCCGCACTGGCAATGATCTCGGCCACCTCGTCGAGTTGCTTCAACGCCCATCCATAGTCCTCGTCAGGGCTTCGCAGCACCAGCGTCCGCAGCGCCAGGGCCTCCAGCGCCGCCCGAATCTCGAAAATCTCCTCGATGTCCTTCCCGCTGAAGGATCTGACGAAGAAGCCGCGGTGCGGCCGGGTCTCGATCACGCCATCCCGCAGGAGTCGTTGCAGTGCCTCGCGAACGGGTGTGCGGGAGACTCCCAATTCGTTGCTCAGCTTGACATCGGAGAGTTTCTCCCCTGGGTGAAGGTCGCGCGAGACGATTCGTGACCAGAGGATGTGGTAGACGTCGTCGCCCAGGTTGCGGCGCTGGATCAGCGGTCGGGGCGGTGTGGAGGCATCACTGGCATCGGTCATCGGCATTTCTCTCGCCAGGGACGGTCGGTCGTCGAACCGGCACTCGTGATACCGGTTCACTGGTGGCCGCCATCCGATATCGCCGGAAGCGGGGTTGGCTGATCATCGCACACTGTATGCAATGCAGTATCCGGTGGTGGCGAGGAACGTCAAGGCTGCGTCCGGGTCAAGCGCGGAGTGGCGACAGCTAGCCCGGCAGCATGCGAAACTGATGCCGATCATGGCCGATGGTGGTGGGCGTGCAGAACTGTAGCGCAGGCAGAAGGAGCGAACGATGTCGATCGAACTGGCGAGCCGGATGCAGCGGCTCGGGACGGAGACGGCCTTTGAGGTCCTGATGCGAGCCCGCGCGCTTGAGGCGCAGGGACGTGATGTGGTGCATCTCGAGCTCGGCGAGCCCGATTTTGACACCCCGGAGCACATCATCGAGGCCGGTGCGCAGGCCCTGCACGAGGGATGGACGCACTATGGCCCTGCCGCCGGGCAGCCGGACCTCAAGGAGGCGATCGCCGACTACATCAACCGCTCGCGCGGCACGTCGTTCTCGCCCGATCAGGTGGTCGTTACGCCGGGCGGCAAGCCCGTGATGTTCTTCGCGATCCTCGCGCTGCTGGAGCAGGGAGACGAGGCGATCTATCCCGATCCCGGCTTTCCGATCTACGGATCGATGATTGACTACAGTGGTGCGAAGGCGGTGCCGATCCCCCTTCGAGAGGAGAACGACTTTCGACTGGACATCGATGAGCTCACTTCGTTGGTGAGCGACCGAACGACGTTCATGATCATCAACAGCCCGGCCAACCCCACCGGCGGTGTGCTGGAACGCGCGGACCTCGAGGCGATCGCCGAGCTGGCGGTGCGGCACGACGTTGTCGTGCTCTCCGACGAGATCTACAGCGAGCTGCTCTACGAGGGCGAGCATGTCTCCATCGCGACGATGCCTGGCATGGCCGAGCGCACGATTGTGCTGGACGGGTTTTCCAAGACCTATGCGATGACCGGCTGGCGGCTGGGCTACGGGCTCTTCCCGCGGGAGCTGGTCGAACCGATCACCAAGCTGATGGTCAACAGCGTCTCCTGCACGTCGATGGCGGTGCAGCGAGCGGGGCTGGCCGCGCTGACCGGACCGCAGGACAAGGTCGCCGAGTTTCGGGAGGCGTTCCGTCGGCGTCGAGACCTTATCGTCGATGGCCTGAATGCGATCGACGGCATCTCGTGTGTGTTGCCGAAGGGCGCATTTTACGCGTTTCCGAACATCACAGGCACCGGCAAGTCGAGCCGGGAGTTCGCTGACCTGTTGCTGAACGAGCACGGCGTCGCCGCGCTGGCGGGAACCAGCTTCGGCGCGGCCGGTGAGGGGTACCTGCGGCTCTCCTACGCGACTTCCGAGGCGAACATCCAGGAGGCGCTCAACCGCATCGCTGCCGCCACGACGGCAGTGGGGGTGTAGGGCCGGGCGCAGAACCTGCTAGCAGTCAGCGTGTCATTTCGACCGGAACGCGCCCAGCGCGTGCAGTGGAGAAATCCCGTGCTCCGATGGAGCAAGCGATCGTGTCTTGACCGTAATCGCGCAAGAGATTTCTCCACGCGGGTCTGCCGGCCCTTGGTCGAAATGACAACCTGTCTTGATCTGGAACACCCACCATCCGCCTCATCGGGCGCTACGCCGTCAGCGCGAGTCGAACGTGCAGTGCAAGGTGCAAACGCAGGCGTATCGTCGGATCGTTGAGGTCGGCCTGCAGGATGCTGGCGATGCGGTCGAGGCGGTAGAGCACCGTGTTGCGGTGGACGTGCAGCAGCGCCGCCGTCTCCTTGGGACTGCAGTTCGCCTCGAAGAAGGCTTCCAACGTCCTGACCAGATCGGCCCCGTGCTGTTGGTCATAGGCCATGAGCGGCCCCAGCGACTCTGCCATAAACCCCTGCAGCTCCGGCAGGTGTTCCGCCGCGTAGATCAGCCGATATACGCCCAAGTCGTCGAACAGCGTCACCTGGCCCGATCCTCGAACCCGACGTCCGAGCATCAGCGCCTGTCGTGCCTCCTGGTGTGACTGCCTTACGGCATCGAAGCCGCTGCCGACCCTCCCAACGCCGACCGACACAGTCTCTTGGACGCCGTGGCGGGCAAGGGCATCACGGATTTCGGCGTGCAACGCCGAAGCGACTTGCGATGCCTCTGTGGGGTCTGACACCGGCCAGACGATCTCCGCGCTTGATCCCCGCGCACGCCAGAGGCTCTTCGTGCCGAAGCGGCTCGCTGCCCGGGATATTCCCTCCTCGAGCATCGACCATCGACCGGCCCGCGCGCGGCTGACGCCATCCTCACCTTGGGCACGGACGATCAGGGCGACGTGTGGCTGCTCGATGTCGTGCCCGAGGCGCTTGAGCTGCTGTGCGAGGGAGACCTCGCTGCGCAGCGCACCGTCGAGAATCTCGTCGAGGACGTTGAGCTCTACCTCACGCCGGGCGTAGGCAGCGGCCTGATCCCGCGCGAGCGTGACGGCGCAGGCGGCTGCGCCGCGGGCGGTGAGGATCTGGTCGGCGGCCGTGCCGGTCTCGTTGTCGACGATCAGCGAGAGACTGCCAAGCAGACCGTCACGTCCGACCACTGGCGCGACCACCCGCCGCCAGCCGTTGGCCCCTTCAAAGATTGCCGTGGCCGGCTCAGCGGCGCTGGTAGTCGCCACTGACCGGAGCCACGGACCGATGCTGTCGCGCGTCTGGCGGACCAACTGGTGCACTTCCGGTGAGACCGGGTCGCCGTGCGGCGTGTGGGAGGCAAGCAACCGGCCATCACGGCTCTCGACCACCACTGTGCGATGGGCCAGGTCGGCGAGCGTTGCGACCTGCTCATCCAGCGGCTCGCCAGCGATCGCCAGCTCCATCAACTTGCGGGTGACTTCCTGCCCCCGGTGCTGGATCGCGCGGCGCTGGTCGGTGATGAAGCGGGCCGTCTGTCGTTCCAGCGAACTGAGATCGGTCGAGCGTGGCAGCACCAGCAGGGGGATACCGGCGGCGTTGGCGACGGCCCGCGCACGGGCGCCGGGATTCGAGGTGACTGCCACGGCGGCGACCTGGAATGTCGCAAGCTGCTCGATGGCGTCGGCAAGGGTGAGGCGCTCGTCCAGCTCTTCCAGGACACGCGGCGGCAGCAGCACGACCTCGCCGCCCGAGAGGTGCTCGAACCCGGGTGGCGCAGACCGGAGGCGGGTCGCCCACGTGACCTCACGGCCGAGGTGGTCTGTGCCGGCGATCACGCGGGTCGTCGCCGGCAGTGCTTGCTGGAGGACATCCTGCACGGTGATCATCGGAGGGTCTCCAGCGCGGACGAGCCAATACCGATTCGTAGGGGCGGGTTCCGCAGGATATCCGCCGGGCTGGTGTAAGGCGCGTGCGCACGCCGTCTACCGGGGCGGACATGGAATCGACCCGTACGGGCGGACACAAGGTCTGCCCGTACAAGGGCTGATGGGGTTCGCGCATCACAGGTCGCCATAGCGCAGATGCTCCCAAGGGCTGACGTGCGACTTGTAGGCGAGCCACTCGGCCTTCTTGACGTGCAGCAGCTGGTCGGCGATGTAGCTTCCCACTGATTCCCGGATGACATCGTCGGCAGCGAATGTATCCAGTGCCTCGCCGAACGTGGTTGGCAGGCGGGGGACCCCAAGCCGATTGAACTCGTCGTCGTCGTACTGCACGAGTAGCTCGTCGAGAGGTGATGTCGGCTCCTCACCCTCGTCGATCCCTGCCAGTGCGGCGCCCAGAGCGGATGCAAAGAGCAGGTAGGGGTTGGTCATCGCGTCGGGGCTGCGCAGCTCGATGTCGGCCTGTGCGCCCTCCAGCGCTGAAGGTACCCGGATCAGCGACGCCTGACTGACGCGGGCCCACGAGGCGTGTCGGGGCGCGCGGTGGCCGGCTTCCAACCGCTTGTAGGAGTTGACGGTGGTGTTGGCGATGATCGACATCCCTGGCGCGTGGCCAAGCAGCCCGGCGATCACTCGTCGAGCCAGGTCCGAGATGTCGTCGGCTGCCGCGCCGTCCCGCAGCAGGTCGGCGCCGCTGTCGAGGGATGCCATCTGCTGGAAGACATGCATGCCGGAGCCAGGCGCATCCGGGAAGGGCTTCGGCATGAAGGTCGCCCGCAGATTGCGGCGTCTGGCCATCGTGCGGATCACCTGCCGTGTGGTGACGATCTGATCGGCGATGGCGATGCCGCCGGTGGGGAAGAGATCCAGTTCCTGCTGGCCCGGGCCGGTCTCGTGATGGGCGCCGCCGACGCCGATGCCCATCGTTGCGAGCGTGTCGACGATCTCGTTGCGGGTGCTGGTGAGCACGTCTTCGCCGACGTCGAAGTAGCCGGCGGCATCTGCTGCAGGAAGGGGCGAGGTGCTGGCGAGATCGGAGTTCGAAAGCAGGTAGAACTCCATTTCGATGCCGGCGGTGTAGTCGAATCCGCGGTCGGCGGCGTGCTCGAGCTGCCGCTGCAGGGCGGAGCGAGGATCGCCGGCGAACGGCTGGCCGTCCCGGCGCAGTACCCAGCAGAAGAGCTGGGCGCGTCGAGGCTCGCGGTCGTATGGCGGCAGGATCGTCAGCGTGCCGGGGTCCGGCGCGAGAAAGAGATCGAGCTCGACCTGCCTCCGCCCACCACTGAGCGCAGCGCCGTCGAAGCGGTAGCCACGCCGGAAGGTCGACTCCACGAGGTTGACCGGGATCGTCAGCGCCTTGATGCCGCCAGCAATGTCGCTGAATTGGAGATCGATCAGCCGAACCTCATGCTCGGCGATGCGGTCGATTGCCGCGTGGATCGCTTCCGGGTCGCGGTCGAGCTGCGAGGCGGCCAGGTGTCCGGCGACACGTGCCATAGGGATGGTTCTCCTCACCGGGGCCGTCGATCGCGGCAGCCGATGGCTGTATTGAATGTGACGATTCGAACAATCTGTGCACTCGGTCCAAGTAGGTATCCAGCAGCCGGTGTCCGGTCACTGCGAGGTCCACGTATATCAGCCGAAATCGACGTGATGCGCACGGACGGGTGCCCGTCTTGCAGGGAGGATACCGCATTACACACTGCAATTGGGCGGAACGTCCAAATATCGGCGCGTTGATTCTTGGCGCTCAGTACCTGTACGCCTGGATGCCCATCTCCCTACACTGAAAGTCCCCACAACGACGTGGTGCGAAGCGGTCCAGGTCGGGATCGAGTGTCCTGAGGCGTCATGTTCCGGACTGCGCCAGCTGCACCGATGCACTACTCCAGCGCAACCGCTCGCACATTTGTGCGCTGAATCTGACCGGATGATCCGGCCGTGGGCCGGGTAGTCCGGCATCTCTGTTGTCAAAGCTGCTTATCACGTCACCCGTGGCAGGAGGAGCCCGCACGATGGAAGCGACGATGCGACAGTATGCCCCGATGTACGACCCCCGATTCGAGCATGACAGCTGCGGTGTTGGCCTGGTGGTGGACATCCACGGCCGACAGTCCCGCGAGATCGTCGAGAAGGCGCTCGCCGGGCTGGTCAACTTGACGCACCGTGGCGGTGTCGGAGCCGATGCCCGCACCGGAGACGGCGCCGGCATCTCGCTGCAGATCCCGCACCGGTTCTTCGCCGAGGTGCTGCAGGGCGTCGGCGCGAGCGACTTCGCGCCGGGTGAGTACGGGATCGCGATGGCGTTCCTGCCAGGAGACGGCGTCGCCGGTGGCAAGCAGATCATCGAGCAAGCCCTGGGCCGGCGTGGTCTGCCGCTGCTCGGCTGGCGCGAGGTGCCGGTCGACCCGAGCGTCCTCGGTGATACCGCGGCAAAGACGCTCCCGGACATCTGGCAGGCATTCATCGCCCGCCCGGAGAGACTCGATGTCGACTCGTTCGAGAAGGAGCTGATGGTTGCGCGGCGTATCGCCGAGCGCGAGGCCGCCGCCGCGACGATGCCGGACTTCTTCATCGCCTCGATGTCGGCGCGGACCCTCATCTACAAGGGCTTCTTCCTGCCGGAAGACCTCGCTCGCTTCTACCTCGACCTGCAGGATGAGCGGGTCGAGAGCGCGATCGTGCTCTTTCACCAGCGCTACAGCACCAACACTTTCCCGACTTGGGGCATGGCTCAGCCGTTCCGCTACATCGCGCACAACGGCGAGATCAACACCATCCAGGGCAACCGCAAGTGGATGACAGCACGGGAGCCGATCCTCCGGATGGAGGGCGTGGATACCGAGCTGATCACGCCGGCGGTATCGCAGCACGGCAGCGATTCGCTGAGTTTCGACAACGCGCTGGAACTCTTGCACCATGGCGGCCGCACCTTGCCGCGCTCACTGATGATGATGGTCCCCGAGCCGTGGGAGCAACTGCCGGAGATCGGTCCGGCCCGTCGCGCCTTCTACGACTTCCACGCGGGACTGATCGAGCAGTGGGATGGCCCTGCCGCCATCGGCTTCTCGGACGGCGTGCTGGCCGGTGCGACGCTCGACCGCAATGGGCTCCGGCCACTCCGCTACGCAATCACGCGCGACGGCCTCTTCGTCGCCGGCTCCGAGGCGGGCACGGTCGAGATCGATCAGGCCGCCGTCGTGGAGAAGGGGCGGCTCGGACCAGGCCAGATGATCCTGGTCGACACCGCGAAGGGGCTCGTGCTCCGCAACGACGAGCTCAAGGAAAACATCTGCGGCCAGCAGCCATACCAGCAGTGGCTGGACGAGCACCGTGTGAAGCTGGACCCCGCCCCCGAGGCGGACGAGCCGCTGCCGGTGCCGCTCGACGCCGACCTGAAGACGCGCAACGCACTGACCAAGACCCCGGCGGAGGAAATCGCGCTGCAGCAGGCGTTCGGCTACACCGGCGAGGATATCCGCCTGATAGTGACGCCAATGGCGGGCGAGGGTAAGGAGCCGACGTGGTCGATGGGCGATGATGCTCCCTTGGCCTTGCTGGCCGAGCGGTCGCGACCGATCTCGTCCTTTTTCCGGCAGCGCTTCGCACAGGTGACCAATCCGGCAATCGACTCGCTGCGCGAGCGCACGGTGATGGCGCTGGACGCCTACATCGGTCCGCGAGGCAACCTGCTCGACGAGGTGCCGGAGCAGGCGCGCCTCATCCACCTGCCGAGCCTCGTGCTGAGCGAGTCGATGCTGGAGGCCGTCAAGGCCAACGGCGTCCTCAACACAATCGAGATCTCGACCACGTACCGGAAAGACGCCGGGGCCGGAGCGCTCGAGCGGGAGCTCGACCGGATTGTGGCCGAGGCGGAGACAGCCGCCTGGAACGGCGCCGGTGTGATGGTCATCAGCGACCGCGGGATCGACGCCGACCACGTGGCGATGCCGATGGCGCTCGTCGCCGGAGCGATCCACAACCGGCTCATCGAAGCCGGGCTTCGCATGACGCTCGATCTCGTCGCCGACACCGGCGAGGTCTGGGACGTCCACCAGCTCTGCGTGCTGGTTGGCTACGGTGTCTCGGCGGTGCATCCGTGGCTGGCTCTTCGGGCAGCGGCCGGCATGTCCGGCACGCGTGGGCTCGAGGAGGTGACGCCCCGCCAGCTGCGGGAGAACTACCTCGTTGCACTGGAGAACGGTTTCCTCAAGATCTCCGCGAAGATGGGCATCTCGACCGCGACCGGCTACCGGGGCGCGCAGATCTTCGAGATCATCGGCCTCGGCCAGGAGGTCGTTGACCGGGCATTCACGGGCACCGTCTCGCAGGTCGGCGGCATCGGGTTCGCCGAGCTTGAGCAAGACCTGATCGAGCGCCATACCGAGGCTTACGGACAGGCGGCGAAGCGCCTTCCGGACTACGGCCGCATCAAGTACAAGCGGGATGGCGAGGCACATGGCTACTCGCCGACAATTGCGAAGGCGATCCAGCAGGCGAGCCAGACCCACGAGCCACAGGACTTCCAGAGCTACCTCGAGATGGTGCGCGAGCAGCCACCGACCACGATTCGCGACCTGCTCGGCATCAAGCCGGCCGGCGACCCGATCCCGCTGAGTGAGGTCGAGTCGGAGGCGGACATCATCCAGCGCTTCGTCGTCACGGCGATGTCGCTCGGTGCACTGAGTCCCGAGGCGCACAAGACGCTCTCGATCGGCATGAACCGCATCGGCGCGCGCTCTAACTCTGGCGAGGGCGGCGAGGATCCGCACTGGTACGACGAGCCAGGGCCGGACCGCGGACACTCCAAGGTCAAGCAGGTCGCCTCGGGGCGCTTCGGCGTCACCCCGCGCTACCTCTCGAAGGCCGACGAGCTGGAGATCAAGATCTCCCAGGGTTCGAAGCCCGGCGAGGGCGGCCAGATCCCCGGCCACAAGGTGACCGAGTTCATCGCGCGCATGCGCCATGCGGTGCCCGGCATGCCACTGATCTCGCCGCCGCCGCACCACGACATCTACTCGATCGAGGATCTCGCACAGCTCATCTATGACCTGCGACAAATCAACCCTCGCGCGAAGATCGGCGTCAAGCTTGTCTCCGAGACCGGCGTCGGCACCGTCGCCGCCGGTGTCGCCAAGGGTCGCGCCGATTACATCCTCATCAGCGGGCATTCGGGCGGCACCGGCGCCTCGCCGCTGGCGTCGATCAAGCATGCCGGTAGCCCGTGGGAGCTCGGCCTGGCCGAAACCCAGCAGACGCTGGTGATGAACGGCCTGCGATCGCGCGTGAAGCTTCGCACCGACGGCGGCATCAAAACGCCGGAGGACATCCTCACGGCGGTGCTGCTCGGTGCAGAGGAGATCGGCTTCGGCACCTCGGTGCTGGTCGCAGTCGGCTGCGATATGGCGCGCCAGTGCCACCTGAATACCTGCCCGACCGGCATCGCAACCCAGCGCGCCGAGCTGCGGGCGAAGTTCACCGGCACGCCGGAGCACGTGGTGGCGTGGTTCGAGCAGCTCGCCTCGCACACGCGAGCGATGATGGCCGAGCTCGGCATCCGCAAGCTCGATGATGTCGTCGGGTGCACTGACCTGCTCAAGCGGGAGGATGTTGCCGGACGCGCCCAATGCCTCGACCTCAGCAGCCTGCTCGCGGAGCCAGCCTCGGAGCAGGAGCGCCGCAAGACACTCGCGATCGATCACCATGCCGAGCCGACGCTCGACATGGTGATCCTGGAGGAGATCGCGCCATTGCTGGAGCGCGGTGAGTCGGTCGAGGTCAGCCGGGGGATCCATACCGAGAACCGCACCGTCGGCGCGCGCATCTCCGGTCATCTGACGGTGATGCGCGAGAACCGGCCCTCGCCGCTCGGGCGCGTGACCTGCACCTTCGAGGGCAGTGCCGGGCAGAGCTTCGGGGCGTTCAGCGCGCCGGGGCTGCGGCTGAATCTCTACGGCGAGGCCAACGACTACGTCGCCAAAGGAATGGGTGGGGGCCAGATCGCCATCATGTCGCCGAAGGACGCAACCTTCAAGGAGCCCCAAGCGATCGCTGGCAACACGATCCTCTACGGCGCGACGGGAGGAACGCTCTTCATCGCCGGCTCGGTGGGCGAGCGCTTCGCGGTCCGCAACAGCGGCGCGACGGCGGTCGTCGAGGGTGTGGGCGATCACGGCTGCGAGTACATGACCGGTGGCAAGGTCGTGGTGCTGGGCGAGACCGGCTACAACTTCGGCGCGGGCATGACCAACGGCGAGACATGGGTCTGGGACACGGCAGGTTCGTTCGCCGGTCGCATCAATGCCGAATCCGTGGCGGTGCGGCGAGCGGCCGTCAGTGAGCTGGCTGAGGTGCGGACGCTGATCGAGCAGCACGTCGCCGCGACGGGGAGCGACCGAGGCCGGACGATCCTGGACGACTGGGGGAACCAGGCGCAGGCGTTCTTGAGAGTCGAGCCTCGTGCGGCGCTGGACCTCGCCCGGCTGGCGGTCGAGGCCGAGAACGAGGCCGGCCACGGTGTCGCAGACTGACCGCCTGGGTCAACACAATCGGAATGAAGGGGTCGACATGGAGTCGACCCGTACGGGCGGGCTCCATGTCCGCCCTTTCTCTATTCGGCTGGCACAGCGCTTGCATCCCCGGTTCCCGATTGAATGCGATCGAAACAGGGGAGCCGACCACATGCCACGACCGAAGATCCTCGCGCTCATCCTCGCCGGTGGGCGCGGCAGTCGTCTGGAGCCACTTACCGAGTACCGTGCCAAGCCTGCCGTGCCCTACGCCGGCGTCTACCGCCTCATCGACATCTCTCTCAGCAACCTACGCAACAGCGGTATCAGCGACGTCGGCGTGATCGTCCAGTACGAAACCCAATCGATCATCAGCGAGCTCGCCAACGGCCGGCCATGGGATCTCGATCGCACCACCGGCGGGCTGCGCGTGATCCCGCCGGAGCAGCGCAACGACCGGCAGGGCCCGGAGGAGGTGATGGCTCACGGGAATGCCGACGCGCTCTACGAAAACCTGGATGTCATCCGGGCCTACGACGCGGACGTTGTGCTGGTGCTCAGCTCGGATCACATCTACCGGCTCGACTACTTCCTGCCCATCCACGAGCACCTCGAACGGGATGCCGACGCTACCCTCGTGACGGCCCGCGTGCCAATCGACGACGCCTCGAATTACGGCACCTGCTTTCTGGATGCGAATGGACGTGTCACTGGCTTCGCCTACAAGCCGGAGAAGCCCGAGAGCGACATCGTCACGACCGAGATCTTCGTGTACAAGCCTTCGGCCCTCAGCGAGACGCTGGAGCGCCTGGCCAAGGACCATGAAGACGAGCTGGAGGACTTCGGGCACGGTCTGATTCCCGAGCTGGTGAACGCGGGGAGGGTCTACGAGTACCGCCATAACGCCTACTGGAAGGATGTCGGCCGTCCGGAGACCTACTTCGCCTCACACATGGATCTGCTCGCTGCCGACTCCGAGCTCGACCTGGACGACCCCGCGTGGCCGATCTTCACGCTCGCGCCTCAGCGCATGCCGGCTCGCATCCACAGTTCGGCACGGATCGCCGGAGGGCTCATCTCGCCTGGCTGCGACATCGCCGGCACGGTCGAGTGCAGCGTGCTGGCTCCCGGTGTCGTCGTCGAGGAGGGGGCGACGGTCCGCAACGCGATCATCCTGGAGAATGCGGTCATCAAGTCTGGCGCTGAGGTGCAGTACGCCATCGTCGACCGCTACGCGACGATCGGGATCGGTGCGAAGGTCGGGCAGGCACTCGGAGGCGATCAGCCCGGTCGGGACGAGCTTGCACTCGTGGGGCAGTACGCCTCGGTGCATGGCACCCAGAACGTGGATGCCGGAGAGACCGTCGAAGCCGTCGACCCCACGCGGCAGGCGTGACGACGGGTATGCCGCCAAGCATGAAGAAGGGCCGACATGGGGTCGACCGGTGCGGGCGAACTCGATGTCCGCCCGTTTTTCGCTGCAATCAGTCCCGGATACGATCTGTCTACCGGACCTTGCCGCGGGCGGCGATCTTCCAGGTGTCAACCACGTGGCCGTCACGGACGATCAGCATCTCGTCCATCAGGTTCACAGTCGGGCAGATATGGTTCGGGATGACCTCGACACGGTCTCCGACTTCGAAGCCCGCCTCGCCGTCCGGCAACAGGACGACACCGTGCTCCTCACTCAGCTTCACGATGACCGCTTCCGGGTGTCCGACGATGTAGCCATGCCCTGGGTGGCTCTTGCTCGGGTCCATCGCCAGCGATTTCGAGCCGGTGTCGAGCACGGCGCGGTCGGGGGCGGGACGGCTGACTACGGTTGCGACGAAGCGCGCTGCCATGTCGTTGACGCCCAGGTGACCGTACCGGAAGGCCGAGTTGTCGTTGAAGACGTAGGTGCCCGGGCGCATCTCGGTGATGCTCTTGACTCGCGCAGTGATGAACGCCGCGGGAGTGGAGCCGACGCTGACGATCTCCAGGTCGATGCCCTCGGCGCGGATTGCCTCCGCCGTGGCGACGATGTCCTCACCCGCTTGGGTGGCGATCCGATCGATATCGGCGGGGTCGGCGCTGTTGGCCTGACCCTCGTGCGTCATGACGCCGACGAGATGCAGGTTCGGCAGCCGGGCGATCTTTTTCGCCAGCTCGACCGCCTCTGTGCCGTGGAACACGCCACTGCGGTTCTGGCCGGTGTTGACCTCGATCACCACGTCCATATGGACGTCGAAGTTCGACATCGTCTTCGAGATCAGCTTCGCCGCGGCGAGCGAGTCGACCGCCTGAATGATGCGGGCTTTGTCCATCAGTTTCACGAGCCGCTCGTACTTGCTGGCGCCCACCGTCGGGTAGGCAATCAGCACGTCCTGGGCGCCGGCCTCGTTGACCATCACCTCTGCCTCGCCGACCTTGGCACAGGTCACGCCAATGGCGCCGGCGGCGATCTGCAGCCGGGTGATCTGTGGGGTCTTGTGGGTCTTGATGTGTGGACGCAGCTGCACGCCGGCGCTCCGCGCGAACGATGCCATGCGGGAGACGTTGTTGTGCAGGATCTCTTCCGAGACGATCAGGGCGGGGGTGTCGACCTCGGCGTCGGCAGCGAGGATTGTCTTCTCGGCGGTGGTGGTTGCGAGCATGTCGAACTCAGCCTCCTGTTGGTGCGGGCCTCACGGATTTGACGGATGCTCATGGTACACGGTTTTCGGTGCGTTCGCAGGCAAAGGCGGCTGGTTCGAGGCGGGGGCCCGGCCCTGCCGGCGGATGCGCGGATGACTCATTCGGGAGGCCCGCCGCTGCGCCTCGGTCGTTGCTGCCGTCAGGTGACGGCGATGGAGGTATCAGAACCCGCGGGAGACGGGCCAGCGGACACCACTGGTGTCGATCCAGCGGCCCTGGGCGGAGGAGCGGTGCACGCCGTCGATGATTTCCTGCACGCGGGCGCCGTCCTCGAAGGTCGGTACGTGCTCAGGCATCTCGCCGCTACGGATCGCCTCGATCCAGTCCATCGCCAGCAAGGCGGTCGGGCGCGCAAGGATGTGCGCGAACTCCGGCAGCTTGCGGCTGCGGGGTCGTGGCACGTCCACCTCGTAGAGGCCGGCGTCCTGTCGGCGCGAGCCCCATAGCGCCCCGTCGCCCTGCAACAGCAGCAGGCCATTTGATCCCGCAAGGGTGATCTCCTCGCCGGCATCGGCGGGTGCAGTCGCGCAGACGTGGATCGTACCGATCCCACCGTTCTGGAAGCGCAGCATCAGGGCGAAGTTGTCGTCGGCGTCGACGTGCGCCATCTCAGATGAGCCTGGCAGGTGCCGGTGCTCGACCTTCGTGGCAGTCAGCCCTGCGACGGCGGTGATGTCACCGAACCACCAGCGGAGAAGGTCGATGTAGTGGGAGCCGGAGGCCGCGAGCATGCCTCCGGCTTTCTCGCGCTCCATCAACCAACTGAAGGGACGGCCGTTGGGGTCGGCGAGGCTGGACCGGTAGACCACGATCGACGCCGAATGCGGCTCGCCGATATATTCCTCGTCGATCATCGTCCTCACGTGCTGCCGCGCCGGCATGTAGCGGTATTCGTGGTTGACCACAGCGGCGACCTCTGCCGTGCGCGCAAGGTTAACCATGTCGCGGGCCTCGGCGAGATTGCGCGCCATCGGTTTCTCGCAGAGCACATGCTTGCCGGCCTCGATGGCGGCGATCGCGATGGTGTGGTGGAGATAGGGCGGGGTGGCGATCACGACCGCGTCGACGTCGGGGTGGTCGACGATCTCCCGGTAGTCATCGGAGGCGATCCGAATGCGGTGCTTGTCGGAAAGCTCCTTCGCCCGCTCAGCGCGGCGCGAGCAGATCGCGACGATCTCCGTCTCCTCGATCTGGCGGAAGACCGGGATGTGGACGGCGGCGCCGATGCCCGTTCCGATGATGGCGACGCGGATCGGCCGGTCAAGATCAACGTCCACGCGGAGCGGGGAGTAGCGTGCTGTTCGCGAAACCCAAGACACGAGCATGCACCTCGCACGGGCGACGGCAACAGGAAGGCACATCGGTGATCGGCGGTGCCGTCGTGGAAGATGGTTGGAGCGCGTGCCAGACTTCCCACCGTGGGGCCTAGGCTACCACACTATACGGACACCCCCGTACCGGCCGAGTGGCCCTCGAATGGCTACGGAATCACGCTGCAGGAGAGAGCAGGGATGCGGATTTACACAGCCAAAGGCGACAGCGGTGCCACTGACCTGCTGGGAGAGCGCGTCGGCAAGGACGATCCGCGCATCGGCCTCATCGGTGCCCTCGACGAGTCGACATCTGCGATCGGGCTCGGAAGGGCGCACGCGACCATCCCTGAATGGCAGGAGCTGCTGATCCAAGCGCAGAAGGATCTCTACCAGATCATGGCAGAGCTCGCCTTCGTCGATGAGTTGCGACCGAATGCCTACCGGCTGCCGAGGGAGCGTACGGAGTGGCTGGAGGCGTCGATCGCGGACGTCGAGGCGACGGTAGAGCTGCCACCGCAGTTCGTGCTGCCAGGGGACACCGTCGCCGGTGCGGCGCTGGACGTTGCCCGGGCGGTCGTGCGCCGAGCGGAGCGGATTTCAGTGGCGCTCGACCACGCCGAGCAACTGCCCAACCCGGAGATCCTGCGCTATCTCAACCGGCTCTCGTCACTGCTCTTCATCGTTGCCCGAGCCGAGGACCTCGCCAGCGCCAGTGGCCCCCGTCTGGCGAAGTCCTGATCGGTGTGGCGCGTGCACATGAGCGCCCGCGTGGAGCGGTAGGGGAGAATTGACCGTGCTTGCCAACGCCATGGGAAACGCCGGGCCCCGCGGTCAATGTCCTCCCGATTCCTGCCCGAATCACAACACCGGGACGTCTTGGCTGCGCCCGGCGATCATCGGCCAAAACAACGTTCCGCGGAGCCAAGGCGTCCCCTACGATAACGAACTGGTTCTACCAGAGAGGAATCGCCGATGTTCTCGTATGATCCCAGCCTGCCGAGTGGCGACTTTCCTGTACTGTATCCTGTGGGGGATTGTGACGAAGCTGTGCGGTATCAACGGGCGGGCCACCAGACCATCCATACGGAGGACGACGACAACCATGCGGATGGCGCATCTCTTTGGACGAACGCTACGCGAGGCACCGGCGGACGCGGAGATCCCTAGCCATCAGCTGATGGTCAGGGCAGCGATGATCCGCCCCCTCGGCGCTGGCCTCTACAGCCTCTTGCCCCTCGGATACCGCGTAATCCGCAAGATCGAGCAGATCGTCCGCGAGGAGATGGACCGCATCGGCGGGCAGGAGGTGCTGATGCCGGTCGTCCATCCTTCCGACATCTGGGAGCGGTCGGGCCGCTGGCACGACGTCGGTCCGGAGATGACCCGCCTCAAGGACCGCGGCGGCCGCGACCTGGTGCTGGCGATGACCCACGAGGAAGTCGTCACCGATCTTACTGCCACCGAAATCAACTCCTACCGGCAGCTCCCGCAGATCGTCTACCACATCCAGACGAAATGGCGAGACGAACCGCGCGCCCGGGGAGGGCTCATCCGCGTGCGTGAGTTCACGATGAAGGACAGCTACACGCTCGACACCGATGCCGAGGCGCTCAACACCGGTTACGAGAAGCACGCCGAGGCCTACGACCGCATCTTCAGGCGACTCGGGCTGAAGTTCATCAAGGTTGGCGCTGATGTCGGCATGATGGGCGGCTCGAAGTCGGAGGAGTTCATGGCCTTCTCGCCAAACGGGGAGGACACGCTCTTCATCTGCCCAGCTGGCGACTATGCCGCCAATCGGGAGGTGGCAGAGTTCCGGCGCGACGAGCCGGAGAGCGAAGATCTGCTCGATATGGAGCTGGTCGAGACGCCGGAGACGGACACCATTGCCAAGCTGGCCGAACTCCTTGACATCCCGCTGAGCCGCACGGCGAAAGCCGTCTTCTATATCGGCGAGAGCGGCCGCTTCATCTTCGCAGTGATTCGCGGCGACCTCGATGTCAACGAGACCAAGCTGCGCCAGGTCACCGGCGAAGGCACCCTTGTCCCGGCGACGGCTGACCAAATCCGCGCACACGGCGCCGAGCCCGGCTACGGCTCACCGGTTGGCGTGAAGGATGCCGTCATCGTCGTCGACGAGAGCGTGAAGGACTCCCCGAACCTCGTCGCTGGTGCCAACAAGCCAGGCTACCACCTGAGGAACGTCAACCTCGGCCGCGAATACGAGGCAGATGTCGTCGCCGACATCGCCTCTGCCTGGGAGGGTGCGCCGTGCCCCAGGTGCGGTACTCCGATGACGCTGGAGCGCGGCATCGAGGTCGGCAACATTTTCCAGCTCGGCACTCGCTACACCGAGAAGATGGGCGCGACCTACCTCGACAAGGATGGCAAGGCGCAGCCGGTGGTGATGGGCTCCTACGGCATCGGCATCGGGCGAAACGCCGCCGCGGTTGTCGAGCAGTGCCACGACGAGCGCGGCATTATCTGGCCGGTGTCGATCGCCCCCTACCATGTCTCGCTGCTCTCGCTCGGCAAGGATGACGAGGTGATCGAGGCGACCGACAGGCTCTACGAGGATCTCCAGGCAGCTGGGATCGAGGTCCTCTACGACGACCGCACCGACCGACCGGGGGTGAAGTTCACCGACGCCGAGCTAATCGGCAACCCGATCCGCCTCTCGGTCAGCTCCCGCACATTGGAGGCGGGCGAGGTCGAGCTGCGAATGCGGACGGCGAGCGAGTCCGAGATGGCGCCGATGGATGAGATCGTCGAACGGGTAAAGGGGATCGTCGGCGACCTCCTCGCCGAACTGGACCCGGACAAGGACGCATGACGGATCGCGAGCAGGGGTTTCGGATCGAGGAGCGGGAGCAGTCCTGGTTGACAGGGATCGCCATCTCTGGTCCGTTCGAGATCGCCGAGGCGCAGACCAACGAGGCATGGCAGCGGCTCGCAGAGATGGCCGATGCACCGCCCAATGCGCTCAACCGTGATGAGTGGCTGAGCGCATGCCACATGCGGGAGACCGAGCTGACCTGCTATGTCGGGAGGACGAGTGACGGGCCCGTCGGCGACCTGCCCGACGAGTTGGTCAGCATCAGGATTCCACGGCACGAGTACCTCGTCGCGCGACACAGCGGTAGCCGGGAGGAGCTCGGCAACCTCTACGCGGCAATGTTCGCGTGGCTGCACCGCAAGGACCGCGAGCTCAATCGCGAGATCCTCTGGCTTGAGCGCTTCGAGGCGCCGCCTGACCCGCGTGACGATCACGACCTGGAGATCTGGCTGCCCCTCCGGGAGGGTGCAGGACCAAGATCCTGACCGGTGCTGTCAATTCGGGCCGGTTCTCGAGGTAGCCACGTCGTGTCGAGAGATTTCTTGCCTGCCGGGAGTCGGACTCCGGCATGCGAGAGATTTCTCCACTCCGCACCCTGTGGGTGCTTCGGTCGAAATGACATGGAGCTTTCCGGCGCGTCTCGATCACCAGTACCGAGACATAATCGGCATCATGGTATCCTCAATTGGAGCAACACGCGGGAACGAATGAATCCCGCCTTTTCGTGTCCCTCCCTCGACCTGAACCAACCTGTCCTCGCTTGCCCATAGCATCGTGGGCGATACCTTTGGATGTCCACGCCCATGACCGATACCGCTCTCGCGACCCGTACCGATCTTCGCAATATCGCCATCATCGCCCATGTCGACCACGGCAAGACCTCATTGGTCGATGGACTGCTCAAGCAGTCCAACATCTTCCGCGACGCCGACGCCGCCGGCGAGCTGATCATGGACTCCAACGATCTCGAGCGGGAGCGTGGCATCACCATCCTCGCCAAGAACACGGCGATTATGTACCGCGACATCAAGATCAACGTGATCGACACGCCGGGTCACGCAGACTTCGGGGGCGAGGTCGAGCGCGTGCTCGACATGGCTGACGGCTGCCTGCTGCTGGTCGATGCGGCCGAGGGCCCGATGCCGCAGACGCGCACGGTGCTGGCCCAGGCGCTGGAATTGGGACTGCGACCGATTGTGGTGATCAACAAGGTCGACCGCAAGAACGCTCGCATCGACGAGGTGCTGGAGCTCATCAACGACCTCTTCCTCGAGCTCGCTGTGGACCCGGAGCAGCTCGAGTTCCCGGTGCTCTACGCGATCGCCAAGGACGGCAGGGCCGGTTTCAGTCCGGACGATCTCCAGCCGAATCTGCAGAACCTGCTCGATACCATCCTGGAGGTCGTCCCGGCACCCGTGGTCGGCGAGGAAGCACCCTTCCAGATGCGTGTCACCTCGCTCGACTACGACCTCCATCGGGGTCGCATCGCCATCGGGCGGGTGCATCGTGGCCTGGTCTCGGTCGGCGAGCAGATCGCCCAAGTCGCCGAGGATGGCGTCGCTGACCGCCAGCGCGTGTCGTCACTGATGACCTTTGAGGGGTTGGGGCGCCGCGAGATCGAGATAGCGCGCGCTGGCGAGCTGGTGGCGCTGACTGGGTTTCCGGATGTGAAGATCGGTCACACGCTGACGCATCCCGAGCATCCGGAGCCGATGTCCAAGGTCCACATCGACGAGCCGACACTGAAGCTCACCTTTGGTGTCTCCACGTCGCCGTTCGCCGGCCGGGACGGCCAGTACTCGACCTCAAGGCAACTCGGTGAGCGACTTCAGCGCGAGCTGGAGACCAACCTGTCGTTGCGGGTCGAGCCGACCGGTCAGCCTGACGTCTTCGCGGTCTCGGGGCGCGGTGAACTGCACCTCTCCATCCTGATCGAGACGATGCGCCGCGAGGGCTACGAGTTCCAGGTATCCCGGCCTGAAGTCATTACACGAACGCTGGAGGACGGCAGCGTGGTCGAGCCGGTCGAGGAGTTGACGATCAATGTGCCGGAGGAGTTCGTCGGGACCGTCAGCGAGCTGACCGGCGCCCGCAAGGCACGGATGCTCGACATGGTCAACGACGGCACCGGGCATGTGCGGCTGGTCTACGCGATCCCGACGCGCGGTCTGATCGGGCTGCGAAGCACGTTGCTCACGGCGACGAAGGGCACGGCCACGATGGCGTCGCGGCTGCTGGAGTTCGAGCCGTGGATGGGGCCGATCACCTCAACCCGCAGCGGTGCGTTGGTCGCATCGGAGACGGGACAGGCGCTGACGAACGGTCTCGCCAACGCGCAGGAGCGCGGCATTACCTTCATCGCTCCGGGCACCGAGGTGTACGAGGGGATGATCGTCGGGCAGAACGCGCGGCCGGATGATCTGGTGGTGAACGTCTGCAAGGGCAAGAAGCTGACGAACATCCGGTCGAGCACGTCGGATATCGCCGTGCGTCTCACCCCACTGACGGAGCTGAGCCTGGAGCAGTGCCTCGACTTCCTGGAGGATGACGAGCTGCTGGAGGTCACACCGAAGGTCTACCGGCTTCGCAAGCGGCTGCTCACGCAGGACGCCCGCGCCAAGGAGCGCAAGCGAGCCACCAGCCGGTAGTTGACGTCATCAGTGTATTGCCGCATAGGGGCGATCCCCGTCAGCGTGCTCGCCCCTATGCGTTCTCCGGGAGGGGTAACGCTTGCAGCTGTCTGTCGGGCCGGGCCTTCTGTCTACCAGGTTTTCACTACGACTGGTGGTTAAAATCCGGAACTCTAAAAGTGCACATCGGGAGACGGAGAAAACTGTGCGGCAGAGATCACGGACTGGCAGGCAACTTGCAGTAGGTGCCCCAATAGGAGGGCACAAGGTACATGTCGCTCGACTTTCCTGCCTGGCTCCGGGTCACGCTCTTGCTCAACATCCTCTTCCTGTCGCTCCTGGCACGCAGTGGGATTGAAATCCTGAGTGCGCACCCCAAGCTCTACTGGAACAACCACTGTCGGCCGAATAGTAAGTGGCTGAAGTTCACGGACAAGCAACTGCCGGACGACGGGTTGTGGACCAGCCACGAAGAGGAGCAACCGTTCTCGCCGATCGTTGCGCTGCCAGGTGGTAGGCACCTTGGGCTCGGCCGTCACTGGCACTTTGCCAGTGCGGCAGCTTGGGTCCTCCTGGTATCCTCTACGTCGTCCTGCTGTTTGGAACCGGCGAGTGGCGACGCCTGATCCCGACCTCCTGGGACATCTTTCCCCAAGCATGGGACGTTTTGATCGGCTACCTCTCCTTCAAGATGCCTCAAGCGACGGCCTACAACAGGCTCCAGCAGATCTCCTATGCGGCGGTGGTCTTCCTGCTCTCGCCCCTTCTGATTCTCACTGGCACCGCAATGTCACCGGCAATCGCTGCTCGGTTCCCGGGTACCCGAAACTCTTTGGAGGTACCCAGCGAGCACGCAGCCTGCACTTCCTCGGCCTGATAGTCGTGGGTGTGTTCACGGTCGTTCACACCGCGATGGTCAGTATTCACGGGCTGTCGGATGGGCTTTCGCAGATCTTGCTGGGAGAAGGCGCGGTGGCAGTGGTGGTGGGGGGTGTCGTTCTCGCCGCTATCGTCCTGCTGCATGTGGTAGCTACTCGCGTTTCGCTGCGCTCCCCGCGCTCGGTTCAGCGAACGCTCGGGGCTATCGTCGACCCGGTGCAGCATGCCCTGTCGCACGCGGTGTCGTCGCATCAGCACTATGACCCCGCCGATATCTCCCCCTACTTTCGGGTGAACGGCCGCCCGCCTGAGAGTCGCGACTACAGTGACCTCGAGCGGAACGGCTTCACTGGGTGGCGGCTGGAAGTCTGCGGCATGGTGCGGGAGCCGCAGTCCTTCTCACTCGATGATCTGAAGGCGATGCCGAGGCGCAGTAGCATCACCAATCATCATTGCATTCAAGGGTGGTCGAACATCGGGGAGTGGGAAGGGGTGCCGGTCAGCCATGTGCTCGAGCGCTGCCGGCCCCTCCCGACCGCGCAGTATGCCGTGTTCCGCGCACTCGACGACAAGGGCGAGACCATGCCGGACATTGGCGGCAAGGGGCAATACTACGAGGTTGTCGACCTCACGTTGCTGCGGCGGTCGAAGGCGATCCTCGCCTACGAGATGAACGGCGAGCCACTCACCTCCGCCCATGGAGCGCCGCTTCGCCTTCGACTCGAGACGCAGCTTGGGTTCAAGATGGTGAAGTTTCTCGCCGCCATAGAGGTGGTCGAAGATTACCGCGAGATCGGCGAGGGGATGGGGGCTGGCGTGAGGACGCCCAGCAATACAGCCGCGAGGCCGGAATCTAATATCTTCCAAGCGATATCCCCCTGCGACTGGTTCACACAACGATTGACGCGATTGTCGTATGAATCGCCGTATCACATCTCCGGGAACCCCAGCATCTGCATCAGCTTGAGTGCGTTGGACGAGGTCGCGAGGCCCGGCCGCAGGCGGTAGTCGAAGGTCATCTGTGGCCGGTCGCTGTCCTCCCGGAACTGCTCGCTGAAGTGGACCGGCACCGCTCGCTCCTCGAGCCCGCTGCCCTCGATCAGTGTCAGGTCGTGCGACGACACCGCGCCGATCGCGGTCGTCTCCGTCAGGTGGTGCAGTACCCGGCGCGAGGCGATTTGCCGCTCGAGCGTGTTGGTCCCCTGCAGGATCTCGTCGAGCAGGTAGAGCACCGGCCGCTCCCGCGCGCTGTCTGCCGCGTCGATCACCTGCTTGAGCCGCTGGAGTTCGGCGAGGAAGAACGAGACGCCGTGCGCCAGCGAGTCCTCGACGCGCATGGTGGTAACGATATCGACTGGTGGCAGGGCCATCGCTGCGGCGGCGACTGGACCGCCTGCTTGGGCGAGCACGGCATTCGCGCCCGCCGCGCGAAGCAGGGTGCTCTTGCCCGACATGTTGCTGCCCGTGACAAAGAGGAAGGTTCCGGCGGGCCCGATCACGACATCATTGCCGACGGCGATATCGACCGGCAGCAGCGGGTGCCGCAGGTTCTCGGCGCGGAGCGCGTTGTCGTCGGGGTCGACCATCGGCATCGCCCAGTCGGGATGGTCCCAGACGAGCACGCCGAGCGCGGCAAGCGCCTCCCACTCACCGAGCGTACCGGACCAGCCGCGAAGTCGCCCACCGGATGTCGCCTTCCAGTGATCAAGCGCCCCGGCGACGTGAAGATCCCATGCGAATGCCATCTGCAGCGGGATGTAGAGCAGCGATCCTCGTGGTATCACGAACGCCGTCGCTCGGGTGAGCCGGCGGATACTCCCTGCGCCATTGCCATCTCCGCCGAACAGCGACTGGTGGATGGAGCGCAAGAGCGGTGCCCTCGGCCGGTGCTCTTCGAGCCGATCGACGATATGTTGGTAACCGCGTAGGCTGCCCGAGACACACCCCACGCGGTCGACTTCGACTGCGACGTCCCCGGCGAGAAACTGCGTGACGATGAGGTTGAACGCGAGCGCCAGCACCCAGAGCGGCGCGGCAATGATGCCGAAGGCGTGGGCGAGCGCCAAGGTGGCGAGCGTGAGTGGACCGATCCATGCGAGCGCGAGCAGCCACCGGCGTGCGGCCAGCAGGCGCGGCGCTTCCGCCCAGGTGAGCAGCTCCTCTAGCGCATCGAGGTCGAGTTCCTCGCCGATACCGGTTTGCTCGACTTCGTGCCGGAGGTCGATGTCCTCGCCCAACTCCCGAACGGCGGGCTGGCGCTCGAGGATGGCCTCGGGCGACGCAGGGGAGAGCAGCCAGCTCTGGAGGATGCGCCAGCCCATCACCGTGACCGGCGTGCCGATCCGGCGTAGCAGCGACTCCTCGCCGATCATGTTGAGGTCCCGAGCATATGGATGCCCCGGAGGTGTCGCAGGCAGCGGCGTGTGTGGAAGGTCGGCTTCCCACGCGAGCGCAGCTCGTTGGCGGGCGAGTGTATTGACGCGGATCAGGCGATCGATGCGGTCACGCTCCCCACGCAGCCGACGGTGGAAGGCGATGAGCGGCACCAGCACGACAGCGGTTGCCAGCGCGATGACCGCCGCGAGGATACTGCCGCCGGCCCACCACTGCCAGATCGCCACGCCGAGGATGACGAAGAGCACTAGCCGCACATTGGCGAGCAGGCTCCAGCGTCCCTGGACCTCTGTGTGCTCCGCGGTGAGCCGATCGATACGTTCCTGATACCAGGCAGGTGCAGTGTGGTCGGACGGCAAGAGCCACTACCCCTCGAAGGGCTTGTAGGCGTTCGGAGAGAGTTGGTCCACCGTCCGGTTGTTCCAGTCGCCTTCCGGTAGCCGAGACCACATCTTCTTGCCGGCGGCCTGCAGATCGGCAACCACTTTGTCCTCATCGACGTTGGCGAGCTTGCGGTCCTGCATGACCATCTGGCCGTCGATCATGACGTGGCGGATGTCTTCCGACTCGGCGTTGTAGACGATGTTGCGCACCGGGTCGCGCAGCGGTGTCATCCACAGGCTCTGTCCGGCCCAGAACAGCATGTCAGCCTTGGCGCCCGCGGTGATCCTGCCGAGGTCATCCCGCCCGAGCGCCCTGGCGCCGGCGATGGTAGCAGCATTGAATACGTGGGCGGCCGTGGCAAGCTCGGTGGAGCGATCCACGATCTTGCTGACCACCGCAGCCCAGCGGAGCGCCTCCAGCATCGACTGCGGCGAGGTATCGGTCGCGAGCGTCATGTTGACGCCGCGATCCTGATACTTCGAAAAACTCTCCATTGCGATGCCGCGGCGGGCAAAGACCCAGACGGCATGGGCGACGTTGGTGCCGGTGTCGGCGAGGATGCCGATGTCGTCGGCCGGGTAGTTGGCCCAGGTGCTACCACCAATGATGATTGCGTGCCCGAGGATCACATCCGGACCGAGGAAACCGATCTCCTGCAGCCACTCGATTGGGGTGAGGCTGTGGCGACGGGTCATCTCGTTGAACTCGACCACGGACTGCGACGCGTGCAGCGCGAGGGGAACGCCCATCTCGGTTGCCTGCTGGCGGCTCTGCTTCAGCAGCTCCTCTGAGCAGGTATCGATCTGCATTGGCGTCAGGAAGCCCCGGATGCGGTCGTTGGCCTTGCCTTCGACCCTGTCGATGAACTCGACGGCCTTTCGGAATGCCTGCTGCCCGGCTTCGTAGTCCCACTCCCACTCGGCACGCTTGCCGTCACGCGTGAACCAACGCCCGTCTCGATAGCCCTGACCGATGTAGGCCCGCAGCCCGGCCTCCGTCGCCATCTCGGCGACATCGTCACCGTAGGAACCGAGCTCCATGACGGTGGTGGTGCCGCTGCGGATCAGCTCGGCCATGGAGAAGGCAACGCAGGCGCGAGCGGTGGCGTCGTCACTGGCGGCTGACCGTGCAGGGAGGTATTCGAAGAGGCCCGAGCCGTAGAACTGGCGTGGTCCCTTGTCCTCAACGAAGGACTTGTCGAGCGGCGATTCGTAGAGG
>DASYWL010000230.1:0-31353 GCA_035936055.1 Thermomicrobiales bacterium | reverse complement strand
TGCCGGGCGACAACGTGCAGATGGGGGTGGAGCTGATCACCCCGGTGGCGATCGAGGAGGGGCTGCGCTTTGCGATCCGCGAGGGCGGGCGCACGGTGGGCGCCGGCGTGGTGACCTCCATCGACGAGTAACAGCGGCGAGTTGAGCCAGGTGCCGGGTGCCTGACCATGATCGGGCGCCCGGCGGCTGAGTGAGAGGTGAGGAACCACCAGATGGTAGCAGCGCGGAAGACCGCTTCGAAGATCCGGATTCGCCTCAAGGCGTACGATCACAAGACCCTCGATCAGTCGGCCGCTCGCATCGTCGAGACGGCGGAATCCACCGGCGCGAAGGTTGCGGGCCCGGTGCCGCTGCCGACGCGAATCGAGAAGTTCACGGTTCTGCGGTCCCCGTTCATTGACAAGGACTCGCAGGAGCAGTTCGAGGTGCGGACGCACAAGCGGCTGATCGATGTGCTCGAGCCGAGCAACAGCACCATTCGGGCGTTGATGAAGCTCAACCTCCCGGCCGGTGTCGACATCGAGATAAAGCTCTAAAAGGGGCGGACATGGAGTCAGCCCGTACGGGTCATCATGGAGATGACCCCATCGGATGTATTCTGGGGGTATGGCTGGCGGGCCGATAACCGGAGAGACAACACACAGTACGCTCTCAGGCCTGGTGCGGCGGGCATCGCTGCCATCAGTTCCTGACAACGGAGAGAGCCAATGGTTCGTGGATTGATCGGGCGAAAGCTCGGGATGACGCAAGTGTTCAATGATGAAGGGCTGGCGGTGCCGGTCACCGTGATCGAGGCGGGGCCGTGCGTCGTGACCCAGATTCGCACGCAGGAGAAGGACGGCTACGAAGCGGTACAGCTCGGCTTCGGCATCGCGAAGAAGCTGAACAAGCCGCAGGCGGGCCACGTGAAGGCCAGTGGCCACCACGTCAAGACCCTGCGTGAGGTCAAGGCTGATGACTACAGCTCGATCGAGGTCGGGCAGGTCTTCAAGGCCGACACCTTCAGCGAGGGCGAGCTGATCGACATTACTGGGACCTCAAAGGGTCGTGGTTTCCAGGGTGGTGTGAAGCGGCACGGCTTCAGGGGTGGGCCCAAGACCCACGGCCAGTCGGACCGCCAGCGCGCCCCGGGATCGATCGGCTCCAGTGCTACGCCGGGTCGCGTGTTCAAGGGTCTGCGAATGGCCGGCCACATGGGCGACGAGCGGGTGACCGTGCAGAACCTGAAGGTGGTCAGGGTCGATCCGGAGCGCAATCTGCTCCTCGTCGAGGGCTCGGTCCCCGGCGCGAAGCAGGGCACGCTGCTGATCCGCCGCGCGGTGAAGGTCAAGGCAGCCAGGTAGTCATCCGGTCGAGAGACCTTGCGTCGATGCAGATCGACGGTATGGGAGCAAGCAGAGCGATGCAAACGGATATATTGAATATTCAGGGTGAGAAGGCGGGGTCGATTGACCTCGACGACACCGTCTGGGGCATCGAGCCGCACGTATCGGTGATGCACCAGGCTGTGGTGCGTCAGCAGGCGAACGCGCGGCTCGGCACGCACGATACGAAGACGCGAAGCGAGGTTCGCGGCGGTGGCCGCAAGCCGTGGCGCCAGAAGGGCACCGGCCGCGCGCGGCACGGCTCGATTCGCTCGCCGCAGTGGAAGGGCGGCGGCGTGGTCTGGGGGCCGCATCCGCGGAAGTACACCCAGCGCATGCCGCGCCAGATGCGGCGCCTGGCGATCCGCTCGGCACTCTCGGCGAAGATGCAGGACGGCCGGGTGAGTGTTATCTCCGACCTGAACAACGTCGAGCCGAAGACCAAGGCCATGAAGACCGTGCTGACCAACCTGCCCGAGGCGCGCTCGGTGCTGGTGGTGATGCACGAGAAGATCGAGGCCATCGAGCGGGCCGCAGCGAACCTCGACGATGTGAAGACGGTTGTTGCGTCAATGCTCAGCGTGCGTGATCTGCTCAAGTACGACCGCGTGCTGGTTACGCAGGAGGCCGTCGAGGTGATCGAGGGGCTCTGGGCGCTGACCGGCGAGAAGCGTGAGCCGAGCCAGTGGAAGCTGGAGCGACAGGCCGCGCGCGCAACGGAAGAGGAGGTTGCGTAAGATGGCTGAGCTTCGTTTGGAACAAGTGATTCGCCGGCCGCTCATAACGGAGAAGAACACCTGGCTGATGGAGAAGGACCAGTATACCTTCGAGGTCCATCCGGATGCCAACAAACTCCAGATCCGCGAGGCGGTGGAGGAGACCTTCTCGGTCAAGGTGAAGGCCGTCAATACGTTGAACGTTAAGCCGAAGAAGAAGAGCCGATACGTGCGGCGTGGTGCCGGTCGCATCCGGGGCGCCACCGCGAGCTGGAAGAAGGCTATCGTGACTCTCCAGCCGGGCGAGCACATCGACCTTTTCCAGCAGATGTAGCGCAGAAGGGAACGATTGGACATGCCAGTTCGCAAGTACAAGCCAACCTCCCCGGCGCGCCGCTCAATGAGTGTCAGCACGTTCGAGGAGATCACGAAGAAGAAGCCGGAGAAGCGGCTGATCGAGCCACTGAAGAAGCATGGCGGCCGTAACAACCGGGGTCGCATCACGACCCGGCACCGTGGCGGTGGCAACAAGCGCTTCTACCGGATCATCGATTTCAAGCGCAACAAGACCGGCATCCCGGCTCGCGTTGCGGCAATCGAGTATGACCCGAACCGGTCGGCCCGTATCGCGCTGCTGTTCTACAAGGACGGCGAGAAGCGCTACATGCTGGCTCCGCTGGGGATTCGCGTCGATGATGAGGTGGTGTCCGGTCCGGATGCGCCGATCCGCACCGGCAACGCGCTGCCGCTGGCGAACATCCCCACCGGTACGCAGATTCACAACATCGAGCTCTATCCGGGCAAGGGTGGCCAACTCGTACGGTCGGCCGGATCGGCTGCCCAGTTGATGGCCAAGATCGGGGACTACGCCCAGATCCGCATGCCATCCGGCGAGGTTCGCCTGGTGCACCTGAGCTGCATGGCGACGCTAGGTCAGGTCGGCAACGTTGATCACGAGAACGTCGAGATCGGCAAGGCGGGTCGTAGCCGACACATGGGGCACCGTCCGACGGTTCGAGGGTCCGCGATGAATCCGAACGATCACCCGCATGGTGGTGGTGAAGGCAAGGCCCCGATCGGCGGCCAGCCGAAGACCAAGTGGGGCAAGCCGGCGTTCCGCCGAACGCGGAACAACAAGCGCACCGACAACATGATCGTGCGCCGGCGCTCGGTGAAGCGACGCTAGGACCTCGACGCGGCGGCTGACGCCGCGTCGGTATCTCGACAGAGGAGTGCAACGTGTCTCGATCTTCAAAGAAGGGACCCTACATCGATCTGAAGCTCCAGAAGAAGATCGATGCCCTCAACAGCAGCAATCAGCGGACCGTGGTCCGCACCTGGGCTCGCGCCAGCACGGTCTTCCCAGGAATGGTCGGCCACACCGTGGCGGTGCATAACGGTCGCCAGCATGTGCCGATCTTCATCACCGAGCAGATGGTGGGCCACAAGCTGGGCGAGTTCGCGCCGACCCGGACGTACCGCGGTCATGCCAAGGACGCCGACAGGCGCGGCCGCCGGTAGGCGAGAAGGACAGGACGAGCGATGGAAGTCACAGCAAAGGCAACGCGCGTTCGCATCTCGCCACGGAAAGCTCGCCTCGTGGTCGACATGGTCCGTGGCAAGAAGGTGAACGACGCGATTGAGATATTGAAGTTCGTGCCGAACCGCGCAGCAGTCGATGTCGAGAAGCTGCTGAAATCCGTGGCTGCGAACGCCGAAAACAACTACGATCTCGACCCGGAAGATCTGTGGATCAAGGAAATCTACGCCGACGATGCTCCGCAGATGCGCCGGTACAAGCCCAAGGCGCGTGGCCGCGTCGGGCGTATTCTCCGCCGGTCGTGCCATCTTACGGTCATTGCGGAAGAAAGGGAGAACGCCTAATGGGACGTAAAGTCAACCCGATCGGGTACCGTCTTGGTATCGCGAGCGACTGGGAGTCTAACTGGTTCGCAGAGCGCAACTACACCGAGTACCTGCATGAGGATCTGAAGATCCGCGAGATCATCCAGCAGGAGCTCACCCGCGCTGGTGTCTCGCGCATGGACATCGAGCGCGCCGCCAACAAGGTGGACGTCACCCTGCACACCTCGAAGCCAGGCATCGTGATCGGCAAACAGGGCTCGAACGTCGATCGCCTTCGCAAGCTGCTGGAGCGCAAGGTCGGCAAGAAGGTCAACGTCAAGATCGAGGAAGTCAAGGCTCCCGAGCTCGACGCCCAGCTTGTCGCCGAGAGCATTGCAGAGCAGTTGCAGCGCCGCGTCAGCTACCGGCGGGCCGTCAAGCACGCGGTGCAGCAGGCGATGCGCCGGGGCGCCAAGGGCGTCAAGGTGCGGCTGGCTGGCCGCCTCGGCGGCGCGGACATGCGCCGTGAGGTGAAGGAGATGGAGGGCCGCGTGCCGCTCCATACCATCCGCGCCGAGATCGACTACGCCAACGTCCACGCACACACCACCTACGGCCGTATTGGGGTGAAGGTGTGGGTGTACAAGGGCGATCGGCTCCCCGAGCGCGAGTTGCCGACAGAGGCGTCGCTCACGGCGGACCTCGCCGGGCTTGCCGACTAGCACAGGGATGGATCGGCCGGGCGGCATCGCCGCGACGCCGATTCGAACAGGGATCGGAGCGATCTGACATGTTGATGCCCAAGCGGACCAAGTACCGCAAGACCATGCGCGGACGCATGACGGGCAAGTCTTACCGGGGCTCGACCATTTCCTTCGGGGATTACGGCCTCCAGGCGCTTGAGCCGTCGTGGGTGACGAGCCGCCAGATCGAGGCGGCCCGCCGCGCGATCACGAACTACCTGAAGCGCGGCGGCAAGGTCTGGATCCGGATCTTCCCGGACAAGCCCGTGACGCAGAAGCCGGCCGAGACCCGCATGGGCTCGGGCAAGGGCAACCCGGAGTACTGGGTGGCCGTGGTGAAGCCGGGCCGCCTGCTGTTCGAGGTCTCCGGCGTGAGCCACGAGCAGGCCGAGGAGGCGATGCGCCGCGCGGCGATGAAGATGCCGATGAAATGCAAGTTCGTGGCGAAGCACACGCCCGGTGCCACACAGGACGAGGAGGCTACCGCATGAAGGCAGCCGAGATCCGGGCACTGAACGCGGACGAGCGCGAGGAGAAGCTCCGCGAGCTCTACGGTGAGTGGCGCGACCTCCGGTTCCAGGAGGCCGTGGGCCAGATGACGGGTACATCACGCATCCGCGAGATCCGCAAGGATATTGCCCGCATCAAGACGATTCAGGGCGAGGCCGAACGTACCGAGAAGAGCGGCGCGGCGCAGGCCTGAGGAATAGAGGGTAACGATGAGTGACGTTCAGGAAGCGGCCACCGGCACGGAAGCCGCTCACGAGCAGCAAGCTCGGCAGCAGAAGGTCGGTCGGGTCGTCAGCAACAAGATGGACAAGACCGCCGTGGTGGCTGTGGATTACGTGCGCCGTCACCCGCTGTACCACAAGCGCATCACGCGCACGAGCAAGTTCCACGCGCACGACGAGAACAACACCTGCCAGGAGGGCGATCTCGTCCGCATCGAGGAGACGCGCCCGCTCTCCAAGCGCAAGCGCTGGATTGTGCGGGAGATCGTGGAGCGGGCGGCCCGCGTCTAGGCGGACACAAGGTCCGTCCCCACGCAGAGCCCGTCGGGCAGCGATTGCCCGGAGGATACGAACGGTGATTCAGCAACAGACTCGACTCAAGGTCGCCGACAACAGCGGTGCGCGTGACATCATGTGCATTCGCGTGCTCGGCGGCTCCGGGCGGAAGTTCGGAAGCGTCGGCGACACCATCATCGCGTCGGTGAAGGTGGCCCAGCCGAACTCGGCGGTCAAGAAGGGCGACGTGGTTCGTGCCGTGGTGGTTCGCACCGCGCAGGAGTACGGCCGGCCGGATGGGAGCCATATCAAGTTCGACGACAACGCGGCGGTGCTGATCAACAACCAGGGGAACCCACGCGGAACCCGGATCTTTGGTCCCATCGCCCGTGAGCTGCGCGAGAAGGCGTTCATGCGCATTGTGTCGCTGGCGCCCGAGGTGCTGTAGGAGTAACGATGAGGAAGATTCGCACCGGCGATGAGGTGCTCGTCACCACCGGGCGGAACAAGGGCCAGCAGGGCACTGTCCGTCAAAACCTGATCGATGAGGATCGGGTAGTGGTCGAGGGTGTCAACATCGTCAAGAAGCACATCAAGCGGGGCCGCGCCCGGCAGGCCGGCATCGTCGAGGTCGAGGCACCGTTCCACGTTTCCAACGTGATGCTGGTCTGCCCGACCTGCAAGGAGCCGACTCGCGTCGGTGTCCGCAAGAACCCTGAGGGCGCCAACGAGCGCTACTGCAAGAAGTGTGATGCCACGATCCCGTCCGAGCAGACCTGATCTGCCCGCGGGGAACGATCAATTAAGAGGTGCGGCGACCTGAGTGCCGCGAACGGCGGCAGACCAGGTGGGAACGCCGATCTGCAGATGAGGATGGGCCGTTGGCCCGGAGTGAGGCAAGACGATGCCACGCATGCGTGAGCGCTATCAGGAGGATATCGTTCCAACCCTGCAGCGCGAACTTGGCTACCAGAACGTGTATCAGGTGCCGAAGCTTGAGAAAATTGTCGTCAACGTTGGTCTCGGCGAGGCAATCGCCAACGGACGCGCACTCGAGGCGGCCACGAATGATCTCGCGACGATCACCGGCCAGAAGCCGGTGGTGACGCGGGCGAAGAAGTCGATCGCGAGCTTCAAGCTGCGCGCGGGCATGCCGATCGGCGGCATGGTGACGCTGCGCGGCGACCGTATGTACGAGTTCCTCGATCGACTGGTGTCGGTGGCGCTTCCGCGCATCCGCGACTTCCGTGGGGTGTCGCCGAACTCGTTCGATGGTCGGGGCAACTACACGCTCGGTCTTCGCGAGCAGCTGATGTTCCCGGAGATCGACTATGACCAGATCGACAAGATTCGCGGGCTTGAGGTCAGCATCGTGACAACCGCGAAGACCGATGACGAGGGGCGCCGCTTGCTCGCGCTGCTCGGCATGCCATTCGCTTCATAGGAGCGCACTGGAGGACTCATGGCAAAGAAGAGCATGATCGTGAAGGCGCAGCGGGAGCCGAAGTACTCCACCCGGGGCGTGAACCGCTGCAAGGTGTGTGGCCGGCCGCGGGCGTACATCCGCAAGTTCGGCACGTGCCGGATCTGCTTCCGGGAGCTCGCCTCGTCGGGCAAGCTTCCCGGGGTGACGAAGTCGAGTTGGTAGGTCTCGGACTGCGTAACGATCCGCAGCCGAACGCGAAGGATGGAGAACGCGACGGATGAGCGTCATTGACCCGATCAGCGATATGCTGACACGGATCCGGAACGCGGGCATGGCTCGGAACCCCGAGACCACGATGCCGGCGACCAAGGTCCTTGTGGCGATCGCAGGAATTCTCGAGCAAGAAGGTTACATCGACGGGTACGAGGTGGTGTCGAAGCGACCGCAGGACCAGCTGGTGGTCCGGCTCAGCTACGACGCCGACCGCCGGCATGCAATCCGCGAGATCAAGCGTGTCAGCAAGCCGGGCCTTCGGGTCTACGCTGGCAAGGACAAGCTGCCGCGCGTCAAGAGCGGCCTCGGTGTCGCCATCGTCAGCACCCCTGAGGGCGTCCTGACGGGCTACGAAGCCCGGCGTCGAGGAATCGGTGGCGAGGTGCTCTGCACCGTCTGGTAACCCCGGGCGTGCGGAGCCCGCGACTGCCGGATGACGGGAGAGCAGGGCAATGTCTCGAATTGGAATCAAACCGATCACCGTGCCGAGCGGCGTGACGGTGACCATCGGCGACAACAACAACGTGACGGTCGAGGGGCCGAAGGGCGAGCTCTCCAGCTCGTTCTCGCCGCGAATGAAGATCTCTCAGGAGGACGGCGCGCTGACCGTCTCGCGACCGAACGATGCCCGTGAGAACAGGGCCCTGCATGGCCTGACGCGATCGCTGCTCAACAACATGGTTGTGGGCGTGACCGAAGGCTACACCAAGGTCCTCGAGATCCAGGGTGTCGGCTACCGCGCCCAGATGCAGGGCAAGAATCTGGTGCTCAATGTGGGCTTCTCCCACCCAGTCACCATGGAGCCGCCCGAAGGCATCACGTTCGGCGTGGAGGCGAACACCCGGGTCACGGTGAGCGGTATCGACAAGCAGGCGGTGGGCGAGCAGGCGGCGAAGATCCGCATCGTCCGTCCGCCCGAGCCGTACAAGGGCAAGGGCATCCGGTACCAGGGCGAGTACGTTCGCCGCAAGGCCGGCAAGGCCGGCAAGGCCGGATAGCCGTCAACCCGAATTGAAGCCCCGGTGGTGGGCGGGCACAACGCGCAGCACTCGGCCTGTCTGCCAGTTCCGGGATCAATGGAGAACAGCATGCGCACGAAGTATCGAAAGAAACTCGACCCGCGCAAGAAGCGCCACATGCGTGTTCGTGCGAAGGTCAGCGGCACCGCCGAGCGGCCTCGCCTGAATGTGTTTCGCTCGAGCGCCCACATTTACGCTCAGCTCGTCGATGACACAGCTGGGCACACGATCCTTGCGGCCAGCGATCTCGAGGATGAGGTGCAGCAGAAGGCTGGTGAGGACGCCCCGAAGACACAGCGCGCCACCACGGTCGGTCAGGTGATCGCCGAGCGCGCGAAGGCAGCCGGCATCGAGAACGTCGTCTTCGACCGCGGTGGATTCCTCTTCCACGGTCGCGTCAAGGCAGTAGCGGACGGAGCTCGCGAGGGCGGTCTCAGGTTCTAGCCGCGTGGCGGCCCCAAGTGGCCGCGATAGCGAGCAGTCTGGAGAGAGGTATGGATCGGAATCGAGATGGGCGCGGTTCGCGCCGTCGGGAAGAGGATGCCGGGAGCGAGCTGGAAGAGCGGCTCGTCAAGATCAACCGTGTCGCCAAGGTGGTCAAGGGTGGCCGCCGGTTCTCGTTTGGCAGCATCGTTGTCGTCGGTGACAGCAACGGTCGGGTTGGCGTCGGCCATGGTAAGGGCGGCGAGGTGACGGACAGCATCCGTAAGGGTGTCGACGCCGCCAAGAAATCAATGGTCACCGTGCCGCTGGACGGTCACACCATCCCGCATGAGGTCGAGTCAACCTACGGCGCCGCCCGGGTGATCCTGAGGCCGGCATCGCCGGGCACCGGTGTCATTGCTGGTGGCGGCGTGCGCGCCGTGGTGGAGCTCGCCGGCATTCGTGATGTCCTGACCAAGAGCGTCGGCAACAACAACCCGGTGAACGTCACCAAGGCGACGATGAAGGCGCTGCAGAGCCTGCAGTCCGAGCAGGATGTCATCCGGCGCCGCAAGAAGGCCGCCGGCCGCCTGCGCAAGCCGCACGAGCAAGGCGACGAGTTCGCCGCCGCGCAGGCGGCCCGTGACCGCCGCATCGAGGCGGCCAAGGCTGCCGAGAGCGAGCGATCGCAGCAGCGCAGCTCCCGACCGCGCCGGCAGGGCCAGGGCGGTGGCAACCGTCGCGGCGGCGGCCAGCAGCAGAGGAGCAATGCGTCATGAGTGAGGCCCAGACTACTGGCGGGCGACTGCGCATCACGCTCGTCCGCAGTGTTATCGGCCGGTCTGGCGACCAGGCTCGCACTGTCGAGTCGCTGGGGCTGCGCAAGGTGAACCAGACCGTGGAACGGGAGGATACTCCGTCGATCCGCGGCATGGTCACCAAGATCAGCCACCTGGTCAAGGTTGAAGAAGTCGCAGGAGCATAGGCCCGCCGCCGTAGTACCCCGTCATGCGCCAGCGCACGGGATAGAGAGAGTTTTCATGCCTGTTTCGATTGACGATCTGCGTCCCGACGAGGGCGCGAAAAAGAACCGGCGGCGCGTCGGCCGCGGCCACGGCAGTGGTCGCGTCAAGACCGCCGGTCGGGGCACCAAGGGCCAGAATTCGCGCTCAGGCGGTGGTGTCCGTCCTGGGTTCGAGGGCGGTCAGCTGCCGATTCAGAAGCGCATGCCCTACAAGCGCGGATTCACCAATCCGTTCAAGACCCAGTGGGAGGTCGTGCACCTCTCGCAGCTCGAGGAGCTGGATGTCGATGGTCCGGTGACGCCACAGGTGCTGGTCGACGCGGGCATCGTGCGCAGCCTGAACTTCCCGGTCAAGATTCTTGGCGACGGCGAGTTCAGCAAGGTGATCACCGTGCACGCGCACGGCTTCTCGAAGTCCGCCCAGCAGGCCATCGAGCAGGCGGGCGGCTCCATCGAGACGCTCGAGCGAGAGGACCGTTGGACCGGCGCTCGGCCGCGCAGCCGTCGCCTCCCGCTCAACCGTGAGCTCAAGGAGATGCGTGTCGGCAAGGTCGGTGGTCCGAGCCGCCGAGAGGCGCTGGAGCAGCTGAAGAATCGGGACGAGTCGAAGGAGGCCTAGCCGATGCTTCAGGCCGTCATCAATGCGTTCAGAATTCCCGACCTGCGGACGAAGATCCTGTTCACGCTGGCGATGCTGGTCATCTTCCGGTTCATCGCCAGTGTCCCGATCCCGAACGTGGATCGGGAGGGGCTGCAGGAATACATCGAGACCAACCAACTGCTCGGGATGCTCAACCTCTTCTCGGGCAGCGCGTTGACCAACTTCTCGATCGCGGCGCTTGGCGTGTATCCGTACATCACTGCGTCAATCATCATGCAGCTGATGACGCCGATCGTGCCCCGGCTCAACGAGCTCTCTCAGGAGGGCGAACAGGGCCGCAACCAGATCAACAAGTACACGCACTGGCTGACGGTCCCGCTGGCGCTGCTGCAGGGCTACGGCCAGGCGTTGCTGTTTGCGCGGCAGCCGAGCCCGCAGGGCGGCACGCTGATCGAGAACTTCGGCCTCTTCGACAGCGACACCTTCCTTCCGACAGTCGCGATTCTCGCCACGATGACGGCTGGAACCATGGTGCTCGTCTGGATCGGTGAGCTGATCACTGAGAAGGGGATCGGCAACGGCATCTCCATCATCATCTTCGGCGGCATCGTGGCATCGCTGCCCGGCTTCGTGCAGGGCCTGGCGGGTACAGGCACCACGTCCGAGAACATCATCGGCACGGTCATGTTCCTCGCGCTCGGCCTGATCACGATCGTCGGCATCGTGCTGATCAACGAGGGGCAGCGCCGCATTCCGGTGCAGTACGCCAAGCGCGTGCGGCAGGGGCAGATGGTCGGTGGAACGACCACGCATATTCCGCTCAAGGTGAACAGCGCGGGCATGATCCCGCTGATCTTCGCGGTCAGCATCATGGTCTTCCCGGGCATGGTCGCCAACTTCCTCTCTGCGTCGAACCGGGAGTGGGTGCGTGGCCTGGCCACGGATATCAGCGTGTGGCTCGCGCCGACCTCGCTGCCGTACAACATCGTTTACTTCCTGATGGTGGTGGGGTTCACCTTCTTCTACACCATGGTGGTCTTCCAGCAGCAGCGCATTCCGGAGTCGCTCCAGCGCCAGGGCGCGTTCATCCCCGGTGTTCGGCCCGGGCGCAACACGGCGATCTTCCTGCAGCGCGTGCTCTCACGCATCACCATCGTCGGTGCGCTCTTCCTGGGCCTCGTCGCCGTGATGCCGTACATCGCCTCGCAGATCACAGGCATCGACACGCTGCTGCTTGGCTCGACGTCGCTGCTCATCGTCGTCGGTGTCGCGATCGACACCATGCGCCAGCTCGAGGCGCAGCTGATGATGCGCAACTATGAGGGATTCATTAGCTGACGGTACTCCGGGAGCCGCGCACCCGTGCCGCTCCCGGCATTGGCGCGTCCATCGTGGACGCACCCGTGCCGTTAGTCTGGAGATATTCGTGAACATTATTCTCATGGGCGCGCAGGGTTCCGGCAAAGGCACGCAGGCCGCGATCATCGCGCCGAAGCTGTCGCTGGAGAAGGTCGCCACCGGCGACCTCTTTCGTGCTGCCATTGCCGACGGCACGGAGCTCGGCGTCCAGGTGAAGTCGATTCTCGAGCGGGGCGATCTCGTACCGGATGAGCTGACCAACGCGATCGTGTGGGAGCGCCTGGAGAGCATCGCCGCGTTGAAGGCGGCGGGCGAGCTGAACGGCGCGCTCTTCGACGGGTACCCTCGCACGGCCGGGCAGGCCGAGGCGCTGGACGAGATTCTCGCCAGACAGCACGACAGGATCGACGCTGTCATCGAGATCCAGGTGCCGCGCGAGACGCTCATCAAGCGACTGTCCGGTCGCCGGGTGTGCCCGGTATGCGGCGCTGTCTACCACATTGAGGCAGAGCCGCCGCGCATTCAGGGCCAGTGCGACAACGACGGTGCTACCCTGGTGCAGCGCCAGGATGACACGCCGGAGGCGATCCGACATCGCCTTGAGATCTACGACAAGCAGACCGCTCCCCTGCTTGCCTACTACGACGCAAAGGACGTACTTTCCCGCGTCGACGGGGATCAGGCCATCGACGAGGTCACGCAGGCGATCCTGGCCGCGATTCCTGTGAAGGAGGCATGATTCCATGGCCATTACCATCAAGAACGATCGCGAGATCGGCAAGATGCGCGAGGCCGGCCATGTTGTGAGCGTGTGCCACCAGCGGGTGCAGGCCTCGATCACGCCTGGCATTACCACAGACGATCTCAACACCGTGGTGCGCGACACCCTCGCGGAGATGAATGCGACATCCAACTTTCTCGGTCACCACGGCTTTCCGGGTGTGATCTGCGCGTCGGTCAACGATGAGATCGTCCACGGCATCCCCGGCAAGCGTCGCCTCAACGATGGCGACATCATTGCGGTGGATATCGGTGCGATCGTGGACGGATTTCACGGCGATTCGGCATGGACCTACGCCGTTGGTGACGTATCGGATGAGGCCAAGCGCCTGCTGCAGGACACGGAGGACGCGTTGTATGCCGGCATCACCGTCGCCCGCGCAGGCAATCGCATCGGGGCGATCGGCGCGGCGATCGAGGCCTTCGCCCGGCCGCTCGGCTACGGAATCGTCGAGGGGTACGGTGGCCACGGCATCGGCCGGCAGATGTGGGAGGAGCCGCACATCCCGAATCTCGAGAGTCCGGACCACGGCCCACGGATGCGCGCGGGGATGACGCTCGCGATCGAGCCGATGCTGAACCTGGGAAACAAGGCAACTCGGGTGCTGGATGACAACTGGACGGTGGTGACTGCGGACGGCTCGTGGTCGGCACATTTTGAGCATACCGTCGTGGTGACGGACGGCGAGCCGGAGATATTGACGAAACGACTGGCAAGCGTGTTACACTAGGCTGTCGTGGCGCATGTCCATTTCAGGCATGCGCTATCGGCGTGTACGCTGTCGCTCCTGCAACCACACCTCTCCAGTGCAAGAGGCCGCATGGCAGGACAGGCGTAGACTAACCGACATGGACGCATAGCATATGGGTCGCGACGTGAGAGCCTGGCCGCCGAGCAGTGACGCTCGCACCGCGGTGCTGTTCATCACGCTTGCTGCATTCGAATGTTGAGCAACAGAGGAGTGACACACAATGAAGGTCTCGGCTTCGGTGACCAAGCGATGTGAACGGTGTCGCGTTATCCGCCGCAAGGGGATTGTGCGCGTGATTTGCTCGAACCCCCGGCACAAGCAGCGCCAGGGATGATCTCTCCGACCTGACGGATATCGTTGGGCTGAGAACAAAGGAAAGAGCATGGCCAGAATTTCGGGAGTTGATCTGCCGCGGGAGAAGCGGGTTGAGGTAGCGCTGACCTACATCTACGGCATCGGTCTAACGACCAGCCAGCAGCTGCTGGAGCGCACCGGCATCAACCCGGACACCCGCGTTCGTGACCTGACCGACGACGAAGCCAACCGGCTTCGCGAGATCGTCGACAAGGATCTGCGCGTCGAGGGTGATCTCCGCCGCGAGGTGTCGATGAACATCAAGCGACTGATGGATATCGGGTCCTACCGTGGTCTTCGCCATCGTCGCGGCCTTCCGGTCCGCGGGCAGCGCACGCGCACCAACGCGCGCACACGCCGTGGTCCGAAGCGGCCGGTCAATCGCAGGAAGTAAGCAGACAGCGGCAGCCCGGTAGTGACCCGGCGCCAGCGAAGATACATGGAGGCATTGGCAGAGGATGGCAGAGCGGCAGCGCAGTTCCACTCGTGGGCGAGTTCGACGACGTGATCGCAAGAACATCCCCCGAGGGAAGGCCTACATCAAGGCAACATTCAACAACACGATCGTGACCCTCACCGACCCGGCTGGCAACGTGATTGCCTGGTCGAGCGCGGGCGCGCACGGTTTCAAGGGCTCGCGCAAGAGCACGCCCTTCGCCGCGCAAGTGACCGCCGAGGCGGCCGCCCGCCGCGCGCAGGAGCACGGGCTCCGGCAGGTCGACGTCTTCGTCAAGGGTCCCGGTTCGGGCCGTGAGATGGCGATCCGGTCACTCCAGGCGAGCGGCGTAATGGTGATGTCGATCGCCGACACCACGCCGATCCCGCACAATGGCTGTCGGCCGCCGAAGCGCCGCCGCGTCTAGTGCATTCGTGACTGCCATCATCATTCATTAAAGGAGGCTCAAACCAACCTATGGCGAGGTACACAGGCCCGGTGTGCCGGCTTTGCCGGCGTGAGGGCATGAAGCTCTATCTCAAGGGCGCACGCTGCCACACTGACAAGTGTTCCGTGGCGAAGCGCTCGTTCGCTCCCGGTCAGCACGGCCAGCGGCGCACGCGCCGCCCTTCGGACTTCGGACTGCAGCTCCGGGAGAAGCAGAAGGTTCGCCGCTACTACGGCGTGCTCGAGACCCAGTTCCGCAAGCACTACCAGGAGGCGGTGCGGCGTGGCGGGGTCACGGGTGACAACCTGCTGCAGATTCTCGAAACCCGGCTGGACAACGTCGTCTACCGCATGGGCTTTGCCGATTCGCGCTCGCAGGCCCGTCAGCTGGTGATGCACGGCCACTTTACCGTCAACGGCCGCAAGACGAACATCCCGTCGTTCGCGGTGCGCCCGGGCGATGTCGTGGCAGTCCGTGAGGAAAGCCGCAAGCGTGACTACTTCAAGGACTTCGGCGAAATCCTTGCCACTCACAATCCACCCGAGTGGCTATCGGTGGACAACAGCCAGCTCAGCGGCAAGGTGCTGAACCTGCCGGCGCGTGACCAGATCGAGGTGCCACTCTTCAATGACGCCCTGATCGTTGAGCACTACAGCCGGTAATTGATGTGTACCAGACTGCCTGTCAGGCGGTCTGGGCGCGACCTGCCGCGACGGTGAATGCCGGGGCAGGATAGCGTGAGGAGGCGAGCCGCTTGTTGGAGCAACCGCAATTCACTATCGAACGCGTCGAGCAGGGTCTCAACTACGGCCGGTATGTCATCGGCCCTCTGGACCCCGGCTACGGCACAACTCTCGGCAACTCGCTGCGGCGCATCATGCTGCGCTCGCTCGAGGGTGTCGCGGTGTCCCGTATCCGCATCGACAATGTCTGGCACGAATTCGCGACGATCCCGAACGTCCGGGAGGACGTCACCGAGATCGTGCTCAATCTCAAGGGCATCAACCTTCGGGTGGTGGTGCCGTTCGAGGGCGAGCTCCGCGCCCATCTCTTCTACAAGGGGGACGGTGAGGGCGAGCAGACCGTGACCGCCGGCGACATCTCGTGGCCGGGCGAGGTCGAGATCGTCAATTCGGATCATCCGATCGCCACGGTCGATGGCTCTGAGGCCGTGATCGACATGGACCTCTGGATCACCAGCGGGCGCGGCTACGTGACCGCCGAGACGCAGGAGTCGTCGACGCTCGGGGAGATCCCGATCGACGCGATCTTCACGCCAATCGAACGGGTCAACTTCGTGGTCGAGAGCACCCGTGTGGGCCAGGCGGTCGACTTCGACCGCCTGATCCTCGAGATCCTGACCAATGGGAGTATCGATCCCGAGGATGCCCTGACGCAGTCGGCGGAGATTCTGAAGAACCACGCGCAGGTAATCGCTGAGTTCAATCAGATCGAAACCGCCGCCGAGCCGGTCTCCGAGCTGCCGCCGGAGGTCCAGAACACCGCGCTGGCCGATCTTGGTCTGTCGCCGCGAGTGCTGAACGCGCTGCGGAGCAAGCAGATCGAGAAGGTCGGGCAGGTGCTCAGCATGGATCCGGAGGAGCTTCTCTCGATTCGCAACTTCGGTCCCCGGTCTCTGAGGGAGCTGCGTCAGGCGCTCCAGGAGGCGGGTTTGGTACCGAGCGGCGAGGAGCCCGCCATGCTCGAAATAGAGGACGAAGACCCCGAGACGCGGGAGGCGGCAGAGGCGATCGCCTCGCTGGGAAGCTCCGGCGAAGGGGCCGAGACTGACGAAGAGGAACAGGACGAATGAGGCACCGCAAGGCAGGACGCAAGTTTGGCCGCAACCCGGCCCAGCGCAAGGCGATGCTCCGCCAGCTTGCGATTTCCCTGATCGAGAATGAGCGCCTGACGACCACCGAGGCCAAGGCCAAGGAACTGCGCAGCGTCGTCGAGAAGCTGGTGACCATCGCGCGCGAGGACTCGGGGCACCACCGGAATGTGGTGATGTCGCGGCTCGATCACGAGCCGGCGGTGGCGCGCCTCTTCGATGTGGTCGCTCCGCGCTATGAGGACGTCAACGGCGGGTACACCCGCGTTTCGAAGCTCGGTCCGCGTCGCGGTGATGGCGCGCCGATGGTGCTGATCGAGTTCGTGGCCTAGGCATTTGGAGCGACGTCGGTGGAGCCTCGCCTCAAGCTGACAGTCGCCTATGACGGGTCTCGGGTTTGGGGCTCGCAACGGCAGGCGGGGCGCGAGACGGTCCAGGGCATCCTGGAGGATGCGCTCGCCAACTTCGCCGGCCGCCCGATCAGCGCGGAACTGGCGGGACGAACCGACCGCGGCGTCCACGCGGCAGGGCAGGTGGCCAGCTGTGAGGACTTCCGGCCCGACCTGAGTCCTGATCGAGTGCGTCGGGCGCTGGAGCCCCGCCTGGGGGATACCGTTTCGGTGGTCGACATCGAGCGACCGCCCCCCGGCTTCCATGCTCGCTACGATGCCCGATGGCGCGAGTATCGCTATCGGGTGTGGGCCGGGCCCCGGTCGCCGCTCCTCGAGCGGTATACCTGGCACCGGCGTGGCGCGCTCAAGGTGGGCGCGATGACCGACGCCGCCAGCCGTCTTACGGGCATGCACGATTTCGCGTCCTTCGTCGCAGGCGGCGAGGGAGTGCCTTGGTCAGATCGGCAGCAGGCGGCGCGTGGCACCGTCCGCACGGTGCACCATTGCTCGGCCCGCGAGGTCGAGCCCTGGTGGCCGGCGGGCGAGATCCTTGGGACGGGGGTCGAGATACGGGTCGTGGCAGATGGATTCCTGCCACGGATGGTTCGCGGGTTCGTTGGCGCCTTGTGCGACATTGGACGAGGCGCCAACGAACCTGACTGGATCGATGAGCTGAAGGACCGCGCGGATCGCCGAGGCGGCCCACGATCGGCACCACCACATGGATTGGTGCTCTGGCGCATCGGGTACGGAGACGATCGCTACTGAGCCCGGCCAGGACGGCGAGATCAGGCAGAGCAACGGTGATGGCACGCCGAACAGGAGTTTGACAGGATGGAACGACGATCGTATTCGGCCAAGAGCAGCACGGTGGAGCGCTCGTGGTATGTGGTAGACGCCGAGGGGAAGACGCTTGGCCGACTCGCCACGGCGATTGCCACCACGCTGCGTGGCAAGCACAAGGCGTCCTACACGCCGCACGTGGACACCGGCGATTTCGTCATCGTGGTCAACGCGGACAAGGTCAAGGTGACCGGCAACAAGGAGACCGAGAAGAAGTACTACCGGCACTCCAACTACCCCGGCGGTCTGAAGACCACGACCCTCCGTGATATGCGCCAGAAGCATCCCGAGAGGATTCTGGAGGCGGCGGTGCGCGGCATGCTGCCGCAGACCAACCTCGGCCGGCAGCAGCTCAAGAAGCTGAAGCTGTACACCACGGCGGACCACCCGCACACGGCGCAGCAGCCGATCGAGCTCGACATTGATGACACCGCGGCTCGCGTCTAGTCCCACGGGCGCAAAGGAGGAAGCATGAGCGAAGCAGCAACTAGCGAACAGCAGTTTTACTACGGTGTGGGCCGGCGCAAGTCTGCCGTCGCCCGCGTGCGCCTCTACCCGGGCGAGGGCAAGGTGACGATCAACGGCAAGCCGAGCAAGGAGTACTTCGGCGGCCGTGAGATCCACCTGATGAATGTCGTGGAGCCGCTCCGAGCGACCGGTACTGGCGACCGCTTCGATGTGGTGGCGACGGTGGTTGGCGGCGGGGTGAGTGGGCAGGCCGGCGCGATCCGCCACGGCGTCGCCCGCGCGCTCGTCCGCTTCGACGAAGAGCTCAAGGGCACGCTCAAGCAGGCCAAGTTCCTGACTCGCGACGCCCGCGTAAAGGAGCGCAAGAAGGTCGGTCTCCGACGTGCCCGCAAGGCACCGCAGTACACGAAGCGGTAAGACCGCATCGCGTACTGGCGACCGAATGGAGAACACCCCCGGCTGGTGTGTTGCCAGCCGGGGGTGTTCCTTGTTCTTCCTGGCGACGACTGGTCTTTATCCGAGTGGATGCTACGTCCCTTGGGCGCCGATCGTTGCTGTGCAGGGCTGCAGCCTGCGGTGGGTGCGACTACCGGAGATCGTGTTATGGCGCGAAGAGAAGAGCGGATTCCGGTCCCTATCCAAACTGCTGGCGTTTCTGCCACGTGGTGATGTCGTACTGGTCGACGCGGTCCCAAGCTGCGAGGACTTCCTCGCGTGTCAGGGCGGTAGATACCAGCACCCGCGATCCCGCCGGAATCCAGCGCGTCAAGGGCGAGACTGACGGCGCGATGCTGATGACGCCGTTGTAGGCCTGATCGGCGAGCATAGCGATCGACCGCAGGCCGATCCTTGCGTTTGGCTCCTGCGATCGTGCGCCATCAGGCGAATGCAGGGGCCGGATGCGCACCATGGTCAGGCGCGGGAAGAGCCGCATCAGTGTTGCTTCGGCCTCCCACCCTTCGATACCCGGAGCGGTGAGGTCCAGTGCGAGGTCGAGATCCCACTCCTCCGCCATGCGGCGCAGGTTGGCAACGTGATCGAGATGCGAGCCTGGCTGAGCGAGCAACAACTCCGGACCGACTCGCATCGCCACCCGAAGGCCACCGAGCGCCATCACCTCCCGGGCGAGCTGTCCAAGCGAGGTCCCGCGCTGCCTGGTCCCGTCGGCGCTCGGCACGATGACGGTGCGAAGCCCATACGATTCCACGAGATCGGTGAGGAACTCGCGCAGATGCACTGCGCGAGCCTCTCGCCAGGGGCCGGTGTACTGCCTCGGGATCCAGGCCGAGCGCAGACACGCTGCCGGTGCATGATCGGCGAGCGTGCCCGGTATCCGAGTGTCCCATGCGCGCCGGAGATCGAGATCCAGCGCGTAGAAGCCAGCCTGTGTAGCCTGGTTTGGCGCGATGATCGGATGGCCGAGCAGGGTCGATTCCGTGCCGACAACAATCGTGGGTCGTCGAAAGGGGAGCCGGCTGCTCCCGGTGGCATTGGTGTCCATGACAGCCTCGGGGAAGATCGTCTCGGCGGTGCGTGTTTGCGGTCAGTCTAGCAAATGCCGGTGACGTGTCAGGTGCCTTCGGCAAGTGTGCCGATCGATGCCTCGACCGCCAGTTCGGCAGCAATAGAGACCCGCAAGCCACGGTCCACCGGTCCCACAGGATCCTCAAGCAGTGTTGTGGCAAAGGCGATGTCGCCGTCTGCGACGGTGTGGACCGGTGCTACGGCACGCGCCAGGCCATCGTGCATCGCGACGGTCATACGCTGGAGACTCGCATGGTCGAGCGGGATGTCGGTGAGGCAGGCGAGCAGGGTCGTGGACTGGCCGAAGGGCGGCGTGTGGGCTTCTGTATCGAGCTTCGCCACCCGAGGGTCGCTGTCAGCTCCCGCTAGGCTACCGTAGGCGTTCAGGACCACGAGCGCCATCACTGTCCCCTCCGGCAGTGCGACCTGCGCGACAGCGAACCCACCGGCGCGGATGGCAATGCTGCCGCCGATCCTGCCGTGCGTCGTGCCGGTACCAGCCCCGACACGACCGACAGCCAGCTGGTCGAGCGGCACGGCGTTGTCGGTTGCGATGTACCCCGAGGTGGCATCGGGCGCGACTGGCTCGCCGATGGCGAGGTCAAAGATCACGGCGGCGGGCACGATCGGTACGGGGCCGGCTGGCGTGGGGAAGCCTCGTCCTCGCTCCTGCAGCCACCGCATCACGCCGTCAGCTGCAGCCAGCCCAAAGGCGCTGCCGCCGGTGAGCAGGATCGCGTCTGGACGCTGGACGGTCATGCCGGGTCGCAGCAGATCGACCTCGCGGGTGCCGGGCGCCGCACCGCGAATCTCGGCAGCGGTCAGCGCCGGCGCGTCGAACAGGATGACGGTACAACCGGTTTGTGCGTCGCGGTCCGTCCAGTTTCCGATCCGCACGCCGTCGAGCGTACGGAAGCCGCTCGTCAGAATCTCCATCGAACCTCGAGCCCTGGCTCCGCCCGCAACAGCGTGCCATCGAAAACATGCTCGGCGGCAGCCATCAGTCCCTCCGGGTCATGCTCCTCGAACATGTGGGTGAGGACGAGCGTTTCGGCGCCGATATCACTTGCCAGCTGCGCCGCCTCCACCGCCGTAAGATGGCCACGGGACTCGAAGTCGAGATCGGGTTCGCCCACGTCGGTCGCCTCGGCGATGACCACCTTTGCTCCGCTGCCGAAGCCGGCGAGATCGGCTGCCGGACCGGTGTCAGCTGCGTAGAAGAGATCGCCGCTGCCATTCTCCGGGTGGACCCGGATCGCCCAGCAGGGCACGAAGTGAACCGTGGGGGTGAAGGTGCAGACGAGATCGCCGACCTCGATCGAGCGGTTCGGATCGAATTCCTGAACGTCGAGGACGTCGGTGAACCACTCCAGGCCGCTGTCCGGCGACTCGAACGCTTGGGCGATACGCCGCAGTGTGGAGATGCCGTCCGGCGGGAGCCAGAGAGGAACGGGAGCAGGCGCGGGCACCGGGTTGTAGCTGAGGGTGAAGCGAAGCGCGACCAGGTCGGCGATGTGGTCCGCGTGCAGGTGGGAGATCACGATACCGTCGATCGTGCGGTAGTCGACATGCGCGCGGAGTTGTTGCAGGGTCCCGGATCCGAGGTCGAGGACGACACTCGTGGTGTCGCTCTGCACGAGGTAGCACGAGCATCCCTGCAGGGTACCGGTGCCCGCCGCACTGCCGCCGATCGTCGTGAGCTTCATGCCCATGTCTCCTCTCCGTCGCTACCGTTCCGGCAGCCCGTCGAGATGCTGTCGCTGGTCCCACAACGTAATCCGTGTCCCATCGTTGTCGATCCGGAACGTCGAGATGCTGGCATTGTGGACGAGGTAGGGGAAGAAGGAGGTCGGCGCTTCCTCGATCAATCGTGCCACGAACGAGCCGATTACCCCGCCATGGGCCACCACCCTGACCCGCTGGTCGGGGTGGTCGGCGACGACTTGTCCCAGGCCGTCGAAGATGCGGGTCAGGAAGATGGTGCCGGACTCTCCGTTGGGCCACTCCTCGTCTGGGTGCGCCTCGCTTTGGACCAGCGGGCGCAGGTGAGGATGGGCATCGAGGGCGTCCTGCTCGGTCCATCCCTCGAGGTCGCCGAAGCTGAACTCGGCGATGCGGTCCTCGAACCTCGGGTAGAGCGCGGTGCGAGCTACGATCGGCCCGGTCGTCTGCCGGGCGCGCTGGAGTGGGCTGGAGACGAGTTCGTCCGGGTCGCGCTCGTGTACGGCCTCGGCGACCCGCTTCTACCTGCTGGTGGCCAAGGTCCGTCAGCAGCACATCCTGACGGCCGACGAGCAGCCCGGCGATATTCGCGGCGGTCTGCCCCTGCCGGACGACAATCAGCTCGGTGACTGCTCCCTTGACAGGATGCTGAAACCGGTCGGATTCGTGCCCGGTCGGGTCACGTCGCGTGCGTTGCTGCGTACTCACAGTAGCTCCTGAGCGGACAGATGTGGCATTTCGGGTTGCGGGCGGTGCAGATCGTCCGTCCATGGGCAATCATCTCGACGTGGAAGCGGTAGGTGCGGTCTGCGTCGCCCTCCATCAACGCCTCCAGTGTCGCATGAGCGCGGACCGGAGTGGTGGCATCGTCGATGAGACCGAGTCGTTTTGAGACGCGGTAGACATGCGTGTCGACCGGCAGGGCCGGCCGTCCCAGCGCGAAGAGCAGCACGCAGGCCGCTGTCTTCGGGCCCACGCCGTCGATCGAGAGGAGCGTGTCCTTCGCCTCTTCGAGAGGTATCGTCGCCAGTTGGTCGAGCGAGAATTCGCCGTAGCGGTCGCGAATCTCGTCCAGTGCCTCCTGAATGCGCGGAGCCTTGCGATTGGCAAGTCCTCCGGACCGGATCGCGTCGATCACCTCGTCGGTGTTCGCTTTGACAACCGCATCCCATGTTGGAAAACGGGCGCGCAGACTGGCATAGGCGCACTCGGTGTTGATGTCGGAGGTGTTCTGGCTGAGGATCGTGCTGACCAGCGTGCCGACCGGGTCGCCGCTGGGCCGGAGCTTGCGAGGACCGTAGGTCTCGTCCAGAATCCGCTCGACCTCGTCCAAGTGATCAATTGCCGAGAACGCCATCACCAACCTTCTTGCACTGCGATGTTCGATGCCTGTATACTTCGTTGGTTTTATCGCACGTGAGCGAGGTGCACGGCACACAGTGAATTTGACACCTACAACGATACACGCTGCAGAGCACGCGCCCTCGGGTCTCTTCGAGACCACGGGGGCATTTTTCGGGAATCAGGCAGTATAGGCAGGGGCTCACCCCTACGCGTGCTGTGCGGTGACAGCTACTGGAGAGACGGCGGAGCGGGACGGGAGGCGAGCCAATGACGAGACGAACGCTACTGCGCGGCGGGCGGGTGATCGACCCAGCGAACGGGTGGGACGGCGTCGCTGATGTCGTCATTGAAGACGGCACCGTCGCGGAGGTTGCCGACCACACCAAGCCGCGTGAGCGGGATGAGGTGATCGACGCCGGCGGCAAGCTGGTGACTCCTGCATGGATCGACATGCATGTCCACCTGCGCGACCCCGGCTTCACCGGCAAGGAGACCCTTGCGACGGGCGGACAGGCGGCGGTTGCCGGTGGATTCGGCGTGGGCGGGTGCATGCCGAACACGAGCCCCGCGCTCGATTCGCCGGAAATCATCCGGGACGTCATCGAGCGGGCCGAGCGAGATGGGGCCTGCCGTGTCCTGCCGATCGCGTCCATCACGAAGGGCCGCACCGGCGCCGAACCGGTCGAGTTCAGGGCGCTCGTTGAGGCGGGGGCAATCGGTTTCTCCGACGATGGCGACACGACCGCGAACAGCGCGATCATGCGTCAGGCGCTGGAAGTGTCGGTTGAGTTGGGCGTGCCGGTGATCGTTCACTGCGAGGACAAGGCGCTCGCCACCGGCGCGATGCACGAGGGTGAGGTCTCCCGGCGGCTCGGCATCGAGGGCATTCCTGCGGCGGCCGAGGAGATCATCATCGCCCGGGATGTGATGCTTGCCGAGCTGACCGGCGGCTGGCTGCACGTCTGTCACGTCAGCACGAAGCGCGGCATCGAGCTGATTACCGAGGCGAAGCGCCGCGGTGTGCGCATCACCGCCGAGGTGATGCCGCACCACATCGTGATGAGCGACGAGTGGGTGGCCGGCACGCGTGAGCTGCACAACACGACCGCGCTGGCCGGCGAGCCACTGGAGCCGACGCACGGCTACACCAAGGTCAACCCGCCGCTTCGCCCGGTCGCCGACACGGTCGGGCTGCTGGAGGCGGTGCAGCGCGGCGAGTTCGACATCTTCGCCACCGACCACGCACCCCATGCGGATCCGGAGAAGCTGGACGTGCCCTACGAGCGGGCGGCATTCGGCATGAGCGGGCTCGAGTTCGCCTTCCCGGCAACGTGGGAGCTGGTTCGCGCCGGGCACGTCGATGCCATCGATTTGGTGCGCCTCTGGACGGCAGCTCCGGCAGAGATTTTCGGACTCGATCGCGGCACCCTGACCGCAGGCGTGCCGGCGGATGTGACACTGTGGGATCCAGACCAAGCGTGGGTAGTGAGTCGCGATACCATATGGAGTAAGAGCGCGAACACGCCGCTGATCGGCATGACCCTGCGGGGGAGGGCGGTTCGCACCTGGATCAACGGAGAGGAAGCTTACCGTGCCTGACCGCTATCGACCCCCTCAGGACGCCGCATTGGCGCTCGCGGACGGTCGTGTCTTCCGCGGCAGGGGCTTCGGCGCCGAGACCGACGCCAGCGGCGAGGCCGTCTTCACCACCACGATGACCGGCTACCAGGAGGTTTGCACCGACCCCTCGTTCCGTGGGCAGATCGTCTGCATGACCTACCCGCTGATCGGCAACTACGGCGTCAATGACGAGGACAACGAGTCGCGCCGGCCATGGATCGCCGGTCTGGTGGTGCGGGAGGCTAGCGAGCAGCCGTCCAACTGGCGCTCGAAAGGCACCATCGATGACTATCTGAAGCGAGCGGACATTCCGGGCATCTCCGACATCGACACCCGGGCGCTCACGCGACACATCCGCTCGGTCGGCGATACGCGGGCGGTGCTGGTCCACAACGCGGCCGATCTCACTGACGAGGAGTTGGTCGAGCGGGCTCGCGCGGCGAAGCTGCCCGGCGAGCAGGACGTCGTCGGCGAGGTGCAGGGCCACGAGCGTGAGGCCTACGGTGCCGGTGACGGACCGCACGTCGTGGTCATCGACTGCGGCGTCAAGCGGAACATCGTGCGGTCGCTGGTCGCGCGCGGTGCCCGGGTCACGGTGGTGCCGTACGGTACGCCGTACGCGGAGATCGAGGCCCTGAGTCCTGACGGTGTGGTGCTCTCGCCGGGACCCGGTGACCCGGCGAACCTCGACACGGGCCTCGACGTGGTCCAGCACCTGCTGGAGGACCAGCGACCGTACTTCGGCATCTGCCTTGGTCACCAGTTGCTCGCGCGGGCCATCGGCGCCAACACGACGAAGCTGAAGTTCGGGCACCGTGGGGGCAACCACCCGGTGCGCGACGAGGAGACCGGACGGGTCTCGATCACCTCGCAGAACCACAGCTACGTGGTGGATGGCAGAACCTTCCCGGAAGGCGCAGGATGGCTGGTTGGCCTGCGCAACCTGAACGACGGGTCGGTCGAGGGGATTCGCCACGAGACGCTGCCGGTGCTTTCGGTGCAGTTCCACCCCGAGGCCTCTCCCGGCCCGGAGGACAACGGTTACCTGTTCGATCGGTTCCTCACCATGATCGAGGAGCGCAAGGCCGCCGAGCAGAAACAGCTGGCGTAGCATCTGGGGCGGTCATGGAGACCGCCCGTACATGGGTCGGCTCCATGTCGACCCATGCTTCCGACGACTGACGAAGGGAACCCAGCGGCGACATGAAGACACCGGAAAGCGTGTTGGTCATCGGGTCCGGTCCGATCGTGATCGGACAGGCGGCGGAGTTCGATTATGCCGGAACGCAGGCCTGCCGGGCGCTGCGGGAAGAGGGCGTTCGCACCATTCTCGTGAACTCCAACCCGGCGACGATCATGACTGACGAGGATGTCGCCGACGCGGTCTACATCGAGCCGCTCACGCCGGAAGTCATCCGGCGCATCATCCAGCGGGAGCGTCCGGAGGGGCTGCTGCCGACGATCGGCGGCCAGACTGGTCTCAATCTCGCCGTGAAGGTCGCCGAGCTCGGCATTCTCGACGAGTATGGTGTCCGGATGCTCGGCACACCGGTCGAGTCGATCCAGATGGCGGAGGACCGCTCGCAGTTCAAGGCGTTGCTGGAGCGCATTGGCGAGCCGGCGATTCCCGGTCAGATCGTGCATTCGGTCGCCGAGGCAAAGGCCTTTGCACGGGAGGTGCCGCTGCCGATGGTGATCCGCCCGGCGTACACGCTCGGCGGCACGGGTGGCGGCGTGGCTCACACCGAGCAGGAACTGGAGCAGTACGTTCGCTCTGGTATCAACGCCAGCCCGATCGGCCAGGTGCTCCTCGAGCGCTCGCTTCTCGGCTGGAAGGAGATCGAGTACGAGGTGATGCGCGACGGTGCCGACACCTGCATCACCATCTGCAACATGGAAAACATCGATCCGATGGGCGTGCATACCGGCGACAGCATCGTGGTGGCACCGTCGCAGACGCTCTCCGACAAGGAATATCAGCTGCTGCGCACCTCGTCGCTCAAGATCATCCGGGAGCTGAAGATCGAGGGCGGCTGCAACGTCCAGCTCGCGCTCGACCCGAACTCGATGAAGTACGGCGTCATCGAGGTCAACCCGCGCGTGAGCCGCTCGTCAGCGCTGGCCTCCAAGGCCACCGGCTACCCCATCGCTCGCCTGAGCGCCAAGATCGCGATCGGCAAGCGACTCGACGAGATGCTCAACGTCGTCACCGGCAAGACGACGGCAGCCTTCGAGCCGGCGCTGGACTACGTGGTTGCCAAGATCCCGCGGTGGCCGTTCGACAAGTTCCCGCGCGCCGACCGCACCATCTCAACCCAAATGAAGGCGACCGGCGAGGTGATGGCGATCGACCGCTCCTTCGAGGGCGCGATCCAGAAGGCGGTGCGGTCGCTGGAGACAACCGGGAAGGACCTCGGCTGGGAGGATCCGTCCTGGGAAGACAATCCGGAGAAGATTCACGAGCTGATCCAGCGCCCGAACGACCTGCGACTGTGGGCCATCATGGCGGCGCTGCGGCGGGGCGTGCGGCCGGAGCAGATCCACGATCTCAGCAAGATCGACATGTGGTTCCTGTGGAAGCTGGATCGGCTTGTTGGCCTGGAGCGGTGTCTCTCGAGCGACGAGTTGGCCCCGGAGCTGCTCTGGGAGGCCAAGCAGGCCGGCTTCGGCGATATCCAGATCGCCAACCTCGCCGGCATCTCCGCCGCCGAGGTCCGCCAGAAGCGACGCGAGTTGGGCATGGTGCCGGTCTACAAGATGGTCGACACCTGCGCCGGCGAGTTCGAGGCCGTGACGCCGTACTTTTACTCCACTTACGAGGAGGAGGACGAGGCGGCTCCCCTGAAGGGCGACCGGGCGATGGTCGTCGGCTCAGGTCCGATTCGCATCGGGCAAGGTATCGAGTTCGACTACTGCTCGGTGCAGGCTGCGTTGGCGCTCCGCGAGGCGGGCGTGCAGTCGATCATGGTCAACTCCAATCCGGAGACGGTTTCGACCGACTTCGATGCGTCAGACCGGCTCTATTTCGAGCCGCTGGATCGGGAGAGCGTCGAGGAGATTCTCTACCACGAGGCCAAGGGCAAGCTGGAGGACTACCCGCCGCTCGTGCTCCAGTTCGGTGGTCAGACGGCCATCAACCTCGCCGAGCCGCTGAGCGAAGCGGGCTCGACGATCTGGGGAAGCTCAGTCGACACTATTGATCTCGCCGAGGATCGCGAGCGCTTCGAGGCCTTCCTGCGCTCGCTCGGTATCCCGCAGCCGCCCGGAGCGACGGTGATCTCCCTCCACGACGCCGAGCGCGTTGCGGCGCAGATCGGCTACCCCGTCCTGGTCCGGCCGTCCTACGTGCTCGGTGGTCGGGCGATGGAGGTCGTCTACGGGGCGGACCAGCTCGCACGGTACATCCGCAATCAGGCGTCGCTGACGCCGGAGCATCCGGTGCTGGTCGACAAGTACCTGCTGGGCAAGGAGGTCGAGGTCGACGCGATCTGCGACGGCGATGAGATCCTGATTCCTGGCATCATGGAGCACATCGAGCGCGCCGGGGTGCATTCGGGTGACTCGTTCGCGGTCTACCCGGGCGTCAATCTCTACCCGGCCGAGGTCGAGACGATCGTCGACTACACGACGCGCATCGCGAAGGACCTCAACGCGCGTGGTCTGATCAACATCCAGTACGTGATCCACGCCGGGCGCATCTTCGTGCTGGAGGTCAACCCGCGATCGAGCCGAACGGTGCCCTTCCTGAGCAAGGCGACGGGCGTGCCGATGGTCAAGCTCGCTACCAACATCATGCTTGGCAAGACGCTGTGCGAGCAGGGCTACGCGGGCGGCCTCTGGCCGCGGCAGCCGCTGACGGCGGTGAAGGCGCCGGTCTTCTCGATGGCCAAGCTGCGCGGTGTCGAGATCCACCTCGGGCCGGAGATGAAGTCGACAGGCGAAGTCATGGGGATCGACCGCTCGTTCGATGCCGCCTTCTTCAAGGCGCTGATCGCGGCCGGGCTCTCGCTGCCGGCGCACGGGTCGATCCTCGTCACGATCGCCGACGAGGACAAATCCGAGTCGCTCGACATCATTTCGGCGCTCACGCGGATGGGCTTTCGGCTCTACGCGACCGAGGGCACCGCGGCGATGATCGAGCGGGCAGGGATGCCGGTGCAGATGGTCACCAAGCGCATCGGGCACGGCTCGCCGGATATGCTGGACGTGATCCGCGAGGGGATCGTCGACGGCGTCATCAACACCCCGGGACCCGCTGACAAGGAGATCCTCGACGGGCTCGAGATCCGCCGGGCGGCGGTCGAGCGGGGCATCCCATGCATTACCTCGATCGACACCGCGCGGACGGTCGTGGAGGCAATGGAGCACTCCGGCGAGAGCTTCACCGTTGAGCCGGTTGGTTCCTATCGGCGTCCCGCGTTCGGGTATTAGAGGAGAGGAGGCGATCATGGGGATCGCCCGTACGGGTCGACTCCATGTCGACCCTGAATCGGCATCGGAACGGACGTGGAGTCCGCCCGTACGCGCCGGGATGTAATGGGGTTCTCAATGGCGACAGGACAGGCGACGAAATTGGAGTTCTACGGCGACATCGTGCATGTCGAGTCCGTGATGGGCGACTCGGTGCTGACCACGTTCGAGGCGCCCGAGTGGGCGGTGCGCTCGTCCAAGCCCGGCCAGTTCGTCCAGATCCTCAGCCGCGAGCCGCGCTCGACCGACCCGCTCCTGCGCCGCCCGTACTCCGTCTACCGCGCCGACCCGGTCGCCGGGACGCTCACGGTGCTGGCGCGGCCCTATGGTCGCGGCAGCGCGTGGCTCTGCGAGCAGGTGGTGGGCACGCCGCTCGATGTGATGGGCCCACTCGGCAGGCCGTTCGAGGTGCGGCCGAAGACCCACCACCTGCTGATGGTCGCCGGCGGGGTCGGTGCCGCGCCGCTGCTGATGCTGGCCGAGGAGGCGGTGCGCCGAGGCAAGCAGGTGACCTACCTGATGGGCGGGCAGAATGAGGAGGCGCTGCTCCCCGCATCGGAGTTGCCGGACGAGGTCGAGTACGTCGTTGCGACCATCGACGGCAGCCGGGGGCACAGCGGCTTCGTCACCGATCTCGTGGCCGAGTACCTCGGGTGGGCCGACCAGGTCTTCTCCTGCGGCCCGGAGCCGATGTTCCGCTCGCTGCGGGAGGTGGTCCACCACAACCGTCTCAGCGATCGCCCCGACGTGCAGATGGCGGTCGAGCGGCCGATGGCCTGTGGCATCGGCGCCTGCCTCGGCTGCGTGGTCGAGACCCGCCACGGCATGAAGACCGCATGCGTGGACGGCCCCGCCTTCGACATGGACGAGCTGCTATGGGGATAACCACACCGCGCGACGTCACTGTCGATCTCGCCCCCGGCAACCCGCGCGAGCTGGTGCTGCGCAACCCGGTGATTCCGGCGTCTGGCTGCTTCGGCTACGGGCAGGAGTTCGCTGGCGCGATTGACGTCCAGCGACTCGGCGCGTTCGTCAGCAAGGGCATCACGCCGAAGCCGCGCTCCGGCAACCCAATGCTCCGGATCGCCGAGACGCCGTCCGGCATGCTCAACGCGATCGGCCTGCAGAATCCTGGCATCTCGAAGTTCATTCGCACGTACCCGCCGATCTGGGAATCCTGGGAGGTGCCGGCGATCGTCAACATCTCCGCCGAGAGCGTCGAGGACTTCGTCGACATGGCCCGGCGGCTCGATGACATCTCCGGCGTGGCTGCGATTGAGGTGAACATCTCCTGCCCCAACATCAACGCGGGAGGATTTTGCTTCGGGTGGGATGCCCACATGTCGGCCGAGGTGACCCGGGCGGTGCGCGCTGCCACCACGATGCCGATGATCGTCAAGCTCAGCCCGGGTGCCCTCGATGTCGTCGAGATCGCTCAGGCCGTCGAGGAGGCGGGGGCGGACGCACTCTCGCTGATCAATACCTTCGTCGGCATGGCGATCGACACCGAGCGAGCGGAGCCCGTCATAGCCAACGTCACCGGCGGACTCTCCGGGCCGGCGATTCGCCCCTTGGCTGTCTGGATGGTATGGCAGGTGGCTGGTGCGGTGTCCATCCCGGTGATTGGGATGGGCGGTATCGTCAGCGTCAAGGACGCGATCGAGTTCTTCATGGCGGGCGCCAGCGCGATCCAGGTCGGCACGGCGGCGTTCGCGCAGCCCAAGGTGCTGATGGAGCTGGTCGATGGCATCCCCGCCTGGCTGGTAGCCCACGACCACTCGCGGCTCTCGGACATCGTCGGGATGGCCAACCCCCGCTATCTCGCCCGGCGACAGCAGACGGCTGCGGCGGGTCGGCAGCTCATCACGGAAAGCGAGTTCAGCCAGTGATGGACCTCATGACGCAGCTCCGGGACATCGGTGCGCTCAAGACTGGCCACTTCCTGTTGGCGTCCGGGCGTCACAGCGATATCTACCTTGAAAAGTTCGACCTGCTGCGCAACCCGCGCGCGACCGAGGATGTCTGTGCCGGATTCGTCGAGGCATTCCGGGATACGGATATCGACGTTGTGGTCGGACCGACAACCGGCGGGGTCCTGCTTGCCTATGAGACGGCCAGGCAGATGGGACTGCCGGCGGCCTATGCCGAGCGGGCGAAAGAGGGTAGCGACAAGCGGGAGATCCGGCGCGGTACGACCTTCCCCGAGGGTGCGCGCGTGCTGGTGGTGGATGACATCCTGACGACTGGTGGTTCGGTGCGCGAGACGCTCGCCGCGCTCAAGGCGCATCCCGTCGAGGTGGTGGGGATCGGCGTGCTGGTGGATCGCAGCGGCGGTGAGGTGCGGTTCGGCGACGTGCCGCTTCGGGCACTGACGCAGATGAAGGTCGACGCGTGGGAGCCGGTGCGCTGCCCGCTCTGCACGAACGGCGTGCCGCTGGAGAAGCCGGGCACCACAGTCGTTCCGAACAATGAGTGAGGATCAGTCGGAGGGCTCCTCGTCGCCGATGTGCTGGTGGAGCTCCTCGCGCAGGCGATTGAGGTCGTCGATGCGCTGCTGAATCTGGCGCAG
>DASYWL010000229.1:0-2073 GCA_035936055.1 Thermomicrobiales bacterium | reverse complement strand
CTCCGGCGCCCTCATCGCGGAAGGCGCACTGAGTTTCCTCGGCCTCGGAGTCCAGCCGCCGATGCCATCGCTCGGTTCGCTCCTGCGTGATGGAAAGACCTACATGGAGCTCGCCCCGTGGACCATGCTCTTCCCAGCGGTCACGTTGGCCGTGGCGATCCTGGCGATCAACCTCCTGGGGGATGAGCTCCAGGCATTTACCGATCCCAAGCTGCGCAGCAAGTAGGATGAGATGTCTGAGCAGAAGCGCAGCACATCCACGCGGCCCCTGTTATGGGGGGACGCGCCCATGACGTTGCCGGTGAACCGGCGAAATGGAGGCTCCATCATGCGGATCGTCACTGGAGGCATCGCACAGGAAACGAACACGTTTCAGCGGGCACCAACGACGCTGGCCGACTTCTGCCGACCTGGGTTTGGCATCGTGGCACGGGGTACCGAGATTCTCGAGCTTGAGGACACCGGTACCGTCTACGGCGGTGTGATAGCGGAAGCCAAGGCGAGCAACGTCGAGTTGATTCCGACGCTCTACGCCGAGGTTATGCCGGGCGGCAGGGTCAACCGTGACGCCTTCGACGTCCTCTCTGAGGAGATGCTGAGCGGCATCCGCGCGGCCGCGCCGGTTGACGGTGTCCTGCTCGTGCTCCACGGGGCGATGGCCCTGGAGGACGAGGATGATGCCGAAGGGCTGCTGATCGGCAAGGTCCGGGAGCTGGTTGGCCCGGAGGTGCCGATCATTGCATCGCTGGACCTGCATACCAATCTCTCCGATGCCATGGTCGAAGGTGCAGACGCCCTCGTTGGGTACAAGCAATACCCTCACACCGACATGCGGGAAACCGGCCGGCAAGCGCTACAGGTGCTCGCCGCCAGGGTTGGCAACGTGGTGCAGCCAGTCATGGCGCACACCCGCCTCCCGCTCATTGCCCCGAACCAGACGATGGTCACCACCTGGCAGTCACCACTCAAGACCGCGATCGACCGCGCGCGGCACATGGAGCAGCAGCCAGACGTGCTTGCCGCGACCGTCCTCGGGGGTTTTGCCTTTGCTGACGTTCCCTTTGCCGGCGTGGCGACGATCGTGGTGACGAATGGTGATGCCGATCTCGCTCGGTCGTATGCTGATGAGTTGGCCGCCATCTGCTGGAACCAGCGCGACGATTTCACGGTCCGGCCGGTCCCGGTGTCGGATGCCACCAGCGAGGCAATGGCGGCGCCCGATGGCAGCGTCTACGTGCTGGCCGACATCGCCGACTCGGGTGCGAGCGGCACGGCGAGCGACGGCACGGCGGTGCTCAAGGGGTTGCTCGACGCTGGCGCGCGATCGGCGGCCGTCGCGCAGATCAAGGACCCGGAAGCGGTCGCCGCGTGCATCGAAGCCGGTGTTGGAAGTCGGGTTGCGCTGCGAATCGGTGGCAAGCAGGACGATCTGCACGGGCCGCCACTCGAGGTGCGGGGGATGGTCCGACTGATCCACGAGGGCTCGTTCGTCCTGGCGGGACCGATGGAAGCGGGCACCGTCTCCAGCCGGGGACGGACGGTCGTGCTGGAGATCGGTGGCCGCGGCGGGATCGAAGTCCAGCTCACCGAGACGCGCGGACACCCCTGCGACCTCAACCACTTCCGCGCCTTCGGCATCGAGCCCACCGAGCGGCGCATCCTCGTGCTCAAGAGCGCGGTCCATTTCCGGGCAGCGTTCGAGCCCATTGCGACGAAGGTCATTGAGGTGGACGCCCCAGGCATCAGCAGCCCCAGGCTGACCAGCTTCGACTACCAGCGCCTCCAACGTCCGATTTACCCATTGGACAGCGATGTGAGCTGGGCACCGGCGTGACAGCCTCCGGTCGCCCGCTCACCAGGGATGCCGATGCCAAACCGTGAATACACCCTCGCTCGTCAGGGCGAATTCGATGCCCGAAGCCTCGACGCCGCCGACCCGCTGAGAGGGTTCCGCGAGCGCTTCTACCGCGAGCCCGGCACCGTCTACCTCGACGGCAACTCGCTCGGGCTGCTCTCCCGCGACGCCGAGGCCGCCGTGCTCGCCGCGCTCGAATCCTGGAAGACGCACGGCGT